>JAQSXM010000430.1 GCA_029256645.1 Sporomusa sp.
GCCTATGGCAACAATGTAGGTGAGCCTAATGATAAAGCGGTCCGCGAATGGGGACGGCTGATGAAAGAAAAGAGCAATGGCCGGGTTGAGTTCCAGTATTACCCGAGTTCCCAGTTAGGATCTCAAAAGGACGTTACTGAACAGTTGACTATTGGTTCCAATGTCATTACCATCTCTGACGGTGGTTTTCTCATGGACTATGTCCCGGAGTTCGGAATAACGTTTTTACCCTACATCTTCGATAATAAAGAACAATTATACAAATTGGTTGACAGTGATCTGTTTAAAGACCTGTCCAAAAAACTGGAGGCTAAGGGGCTGTATGTTGTCCATAGCAAATGGATCTATGGGGAACGCCACCTGATTGCTTCCAGGCCGGCAACAACACCTGAAGAACTCAAAGGCCTAAAGATCCGGGTTCCCAATATTAGACTCTCCACTGAAATGATTAATGCTATGGGTGCGGTATCCACCCCCCTGCCACTGGCTGAAACCTATCCGGCCCTGATGCAGGGTGTTGTTAACGGCGCTGAGAATCCCATCCCGGTGCTATACGGCAGTAAAATGTTTGAAGGGGCCAAATACTTGATGCTGACCCGCCATCAGGTCAATATGTCTTCCTGGATCGCCGGCAAAAAATTCATCGACAAACTGCCGCCAGATATCGTACAAATGCTCAAAGAGACCGGTGAAGAAGCCGGCAGATTCTTAGAGAAAGAGAATGAGCGAGCTGACAAGGAATCCCTTGATAAAATGAAAGCCGCGGGTGTGCAGGTAGTGGAGGTTGACCGCGCCGCATTCAAAGAAGCCATGAAAGATTTCCCCAAAAGGTTTAAAGAGTTTCCGCCTGAGTTAATGGATAAAGTATACGCAATCATTAAGCAGTAACAATACAGCTATAATGCTGGTGTCGTTGGCCACGGTTGCATAAGCCGTGGCCATTTACTCGAAATACAAGAGGGATGTGATAATGTGGGATTGACGCTTTGGAAAATAGTTAAAAATCTTGATGAGCTACTTGGCATGCTGTCGATGGCATTCATTATTCTTTTGGCTTGTGCTAATGTATTTATGCGTTATGTAGTCGGCAGCCCCTGGGGCTGGGTTGAGGAAATAACTATTTTCACCTTTGTCTGGCTGACAATGTTTGGTGCAGCAGCAGTTGTTAAAGTTGAAGGTCATTGCAGTATTGATGTGCTCACCCGTAAGCTGCCACCAGGACCAAGGCGGGTTGTCAGCCTATTTGCTGATAGTTGTGTGCTTATTACCCTGGTTCTTCTGATTTGGTACGGAACCGAGCTCACCTTGCTGGCCACCAATAAGATTACTCCTATATTAGGAATACCTTACTCTTATGTCGACGCCGCCATTCCGGTCTCAGGTGTAATAATGTTTATTTACTACCTGCAGATTGCCTGGCTGCATCTTACTGGCCGAGAGCCAAACTGCAATACGGAGGAATTACATTGATATGTCTGTTTTAATTGCTGCGTTTTTTATGCTTGCCTTATTTGGGATTAATGTTCCGGTAGCTTTCGCGGTTACTTTGGCAACGTTTATATATTTTTTTCTTGCCAATGATCTATCGGCAGTTATGGTTATTCAGCGGATGGTCGGTGGTGCCGACAATGTGCCGCTGCTGGCAATCCCGTTTTTTATGATGCTTGGCTCAATTCTCAATTATACCGGTATCACACAGCGCCTGTTAAGACTGTCCGATGTTCTTTCCGGTCATTTACGCGGTGGTCTGGCGCAAACCAATGTAATATTGGGAGCACTTATTGGCGGCCCATCTGGCGCAGGACTGGCCGATGCAGCAATGATTTGCAAGGTGCTGGTACCTGAGATGGTACGCAATGGTTACAGCCGCCCCTTTGCTGCAGCGCTAACTTCGGCATCAGCCCTGTTAGGTCCGATTCTGCCGCCAGGCATTGGTTTGATCATTTATGGCTTTGTCTCAGATACCTCAATCGGTAAATTATTTCTGGGCGGTATGGGCCCTGGAATCCTGCTCACCATTTTACTGATGGCAGCTGTGGACTATGTTGCCAGAAAACGGGGCTATAAACCGACAAGGACAAAAAAACCTACGGTTAAAGAAGTAGCGTTGGCGGCAAAGGATGCTGTGTGGGGCCTGATGCTGATGGTCATTATTCTCGGCGGCATCAGATATGGGGTGTTTACCCCCACCGAAGCCGGCGCAATAACAGTAATCTATGCATTGATTATCGGCTTGGCCTACAAAGAGACCAAGTGGTCTGATATTAAAGCAGCCTTGTCCGAATCAGCCCGTGCCAATGGCTCAATTATGCTTATCCTTATGGCTTCAGCAGGCTTTGCCTGGATTCTAACCTGGGAAGGCGTAGCCGAGAGTGTAACAATGATGATGACAGATGTTACCGACAACCCGGCAGTATTCCTCCTGATTGTTAACCTGTTGTTATTACTTGTCGGTATGTTCCTCGACGGAAATGCCGCCATCATAGTGTTAACACCGCTCTTAATGCCCACGGTTCACACTATGGGTATTGATCCGGTACATTTTGGTATCACCATGATCTTTAATCTCTCAATCGGAGCCATTACCCCGCCATTTGGCACAACTATGTTTTTAACCTGCAACCTGACCGGGGTAAAGATGGACGAATACCTTAAAGAGATTCTGCCCTTTTACGCAGCGCTGCTGGTTACCTTAGCTATTACTACCTATTATCCGCCGCTATCATTGCTCTTGGCAGACATGGTAAAATAATTTACTTAAATCAAAATAGCGAAAAAACTGGTCAAACAGGAACAAGAAATAAATGCCCTTTCCCTTTATAATTTTCTTATAAACCTTACCCACCTGACTACTTAGAGGACATAGTTTAGTAAACAAACAACATACACAGCCGAAATGGAGAGATTCAATTGACTAAGATTAAAAAAGTAAACCTATACCGGGCGGTATCCCCGCTCTCAAAACCGATTGCCGACTCTACTCATCAAATACCGGAGATTGCCTTCCTAATTGCCGAGGTTGAGCTGGCAAGCGGCATCACCGGTCAAGGCTACCTGCTGGCCTTTCATTACTCTCCCAATGCCATCAGCGGCGCATTGCGAGATATTA
>JAQSXM010000039.1 GCA_029256645.1 Sporomusa sp.
TCGTATTCCTGCCAATACTTATAGTAACCGGCACAAATTCTGCTACTGAGTTTAGAATTATCGTAGAATACATTATTAGTTCCTTACGCATTATTACCCTTGGTATGGTAATTTATCGCTATCACCTTGCTAAGAGCATTGCTGGAATCTATATAATTCAGGCAGTTATAATGGAATTAATCGGAGAATTAATATACGTAATATATAATAATGATTCTGATCCTATTATTTGCCATATATATAAAGGAATAGGGTATTTTTATTTTCTTAAAGGAGTCTATTTTACAACAATAAAAGAATACTTCAGCAAAAGAAAAAGTGCGGAAGAACGCTTTACTATCTTATTTCATACTAATCCATGTATGATGGCCATAGTTACCTTAGCGGGAAGGTATGTTGATGTAAACGAGGCCTTTATAGAGAATATTGGGATGAATAGAGGCGACATAATTAATAAAAATACTACTGAAATCGACTTAGGAGATGGTGGTAGTATCGCTGTAAGGCTCAGACAAATGATGCGAGATCATAGTCAGATTAGAAATGAGGAGATTCATTATATTACGAGTTTTAACGAAGAAAAAACTGCATATTTATCAGGGGATATTATAGATTTTGGTATAAATAAGTGTGCTTTAATTATACTTACAGATATCACTGAGCGTCGATGTTTAGAAAAAGAATGGTTACGTCTGGATCGTCTCAATTTTGTTGGCCAGATGGCCGCTAGTATTGGGCATGAGATACGTAATCCTTTGACAACTGTTCGGGGCTATCTTCAACTTTTTCAAAAACGAAAGGATAGTATAGCCATGACTGATGCCGCGGCTGTCATGATTGAAGAACTTGATCGTGCTAATACAATTATCACTGAATTCCTGACTATGGCAAAAAATAAACGCAGTGAGTTTTCAAGAATAAATATAAACGAAATAATTAATAGCCTGTTGCCTCTCCTAAATGCTAATGCTTTAGAGAATGGTAGAACAATTAAGACCCAGTTGGGTGCAGCTGCTGAGATTTCCTTAGACACGAGAGAGATTAGGCAGGTAATCTTAAATCTAGTGCAAAATGCTATTGAAGCAACTGACTGTGGTGGTACAATTACGATAAGGACTTCAGAGTCGAACCAAGAAGTAATCCTTACAGTAGAAAACGATGGTAAAAGAATTCCACCGGAAGTGCTGGATAAGCTGGGTACGCCATTCTTTACAACAAAAGACACCGGCATGGGCATGGGATTAGCTGTATGTTATAGTATCGTAGCCCGCCATAAGGCTAAACTTATGGTAGAGTCGACTGACACCGCAACTAGATTTGATATCCGGTTTTGATTAATTCCTCGCAAGCTCAACATATGTAAGAGCAACTACTTGCCGGGTTTACTGGATCATTTAGATTATATAAGAGGTGTTAACTATGATTCAATCAGATTGGCAGGATATTTTAGTTAATTTTGTTTATACAAATCTGCCGGCGTTAATGAATCCAGCAAGCAACATCACTATTGTGAGCACTACATCCCTGCCTATTCTACCAGATGCAAATACAATTGTTATAACACCGGAAATCTTATTAGGGCTTCAGGCTTATGTATTAAATAACTTTGATGATTTACGCCTGCCTAGTGATATTCAAGACATAGTAAGAGAGTTCTTTTCGGTAAACCTGCCCGAAGACTCTAACCAGGGTGTCGTGCTATAAAAAAGAAGCCATCCAGATAAACGGATGACTTGAGTATTAGAACGCTATTGGATATATCTACGGGCACCGATGTAGTGCTCAGTATAATATTCTTCAGATAGAGAATTAATGGTTACCTGTTTGGCAGCAGAGCTGGCATGGATGAATTTGCCGTCACCCATGTAGAAACCAACATGAGAGGCACCAGGTTTGTAGGTTGTAAAGAAGACCATATCGCCTACTTTTAGATTAGATTTTTCGATAGCAGCACCTGTACTATATTGTTCAGCTGCTGTCCGTGGAATCGTAATACCGTTTTCTTTCATCACATATTGTGTATAACCGGAACAGTCCCAACCGTCAGGCGTTGTACCACCCCAGACATAAGGTACTCCCATATATTTTTGGGCACTCTTAACAATTGTCGCGCCTTTTGTAGTGTTAGTGTTGGTAGTAGTATTAGTAGTGTTGGGGCTTATTGCACCCAGGGCAGAAGATATATTATTAGCGCTGCTGCTATTGTCTGAGTTTCCAAGAACTTTGCCTAGCAAAAGCGCTAGCAGGATGTTTAGTATTCCACTGGAACTACTGCTGCTTTGAGCAGAAGGGCCAGCGATGTCTGTAAGTGAGAATGCTTTTGCGGGTGCTGCCGGCATAAACAGGGTAGTAAAAAACGTGAAAAGAAGAATAAGTGTTATGTTATTCGAATAGCGTTTCATTACGCCCTCCTTATCAAAATGATATTTATATCAACAACATACTAATAATATCATAGTAAAGTTATTATGTAAACAATATATATTTGGTAATTAAATAGACCTCAGTCTGATAACAGCAAAATGCTGCACAGAATGAGGTCTTACTTGTTGGTACGATTATTTTTTGTCAGATGTAAAGCAGTGTAAAACCAGATTCGCTGTCGCAGCGTTGGTGGCAACAGGAATATTGTGAACATCGCATATGCGTAGAAGTGCTGTGATATCCGGTTCATGTGGCTGTGCTGTCAAAGGGTCGCGAAGAAAAATTACAGCATCTACCTTTTGGCAGGCTATCTGGGCACCAATTTGCTGGTCCCCGCCTAAAGGGCCTGAGAGATAAGTGGTGACATCAAGACCAGTATTTTCTTTGATAATTTTTCCTGTGGTAGCGGTAGCAATTATATGACAGTAGGAAAGGGACTCTTTGTTTTTCAAGACAAACGTCAACATTTCTTCTTTTTTGCGATCATGCGCAATGAGTGCGACAGTCTTTTTCATTAGGTTCACCTCTTAGCATTAGTCCATAGCCTATTGTACCATCAAAGTGAATAGCGATAAAGATATGGATAAATATTTCTTGACTTTATCATTTCTAGTTGGTATTATATTCCACGAATACAGTATACAAAAGAACAACAGAAACTATCTTTAATAAGTGGAAGTGTGCCTAGGGTTCCGGCAGTTAGTACTGACTGTGACTGGTCCAAGCGGCACAGGGCCCGGATGGGCCACACCGTGGGTAAAAAAAACCCTAGCGGAAAGTTCCTAACAAGGACTTTTTGTGGGGTTTTTCTTATTATCTAGGAGGAGTAAAACATGAATACATACTGGAACAAACCTGCGGAGACAATGGAACGAGAGGAGATGGCCGATTTACAGGCCGGACGCTTAAAGGAGATTGTTACTAGATTATACCGTCAGCAGCCATTTTATCGCTCCAGGATGCAAGCAGAGGGGCTGTTGCCTGAAGATGTCGTAACATTATCGGATATTGGCAAGCTGCCATTTACAACAAAACAGGATATGCGTGATAACTATCCGTATGGCCTGTTTGCTGTTCCTATGTCTGAGATTGTCAGGATTCATGCCTCCAGCGGCACAACAGGCAGGCCCACTGTTGTCGGCTATACTAAGCGGGATATTGGCATTTGGTCAGAGGTAGCGGCCCGATCTTTAGTATCTGCAGGCCTTAGCAGGCAGTCGTGTATCCAGGTAGCTTATGGATATGGTCTGTTTACTGGCGGTTTAGGTATCCATTATGGTGCTGAGCTGCTGGGTGCTTCTGTAATTCCGATTTCAAGTGGTAATACGACCAGACAGATAATGCTAATGAAGGATTTTGGGACGACAGCCCTGGCATGTACGCCGTCGTATGCCCTATATATTGCAGAGACAATGCGCGAGATGGGTATTGACCCGCGAGAGACTGCGCTTAAAGTAGGAATCTTTGGGGCTGAACCCTGGTCAGAGCGAATGCGTCTTGAGATCGAGGCGCAGCTTGGCATTAAAGCTATTGATATCTATGGTTTAAGCGAAATTATTGGTCCGGGTGTGGCGATTGAGTGCTGTGTACAGGACGGCCTGCATATCAGTGAGGATCACTTTTACCCTGAGATTATTAATCCCGTAACAGGTGAAGTGTTGCCTGATGGCGAAAAAGGTGAATTAGTGCTTACTACACTCACTAAAGAGGGCATGCCAATGGTTCGTTACCGGACAAGGGATCTTACGGTCTTGTATCGCGAAAAATGCGCTTGTGGCCGTACGCTGGTCAGAATGAGCAAAGTACTTGGGCGTAGCGACGACATGCTGATCATTCGCGGGGTTAATGTATTCCCATCTCAGGTCGAGAGTGTGCTCTTGGGTATGGGTGAAACGTCGCCTCACTATCAGTTGATTGTTGACCGTAAGGATAACCTTGACTATCTTACTGTGCTTGTTGAGGTGACAGATGAGATGTTTTCTGATGAGGTTCGCGGGTTAGAGGAATTAGAAGGCAGGATAAAGGCTGAATTGGCCAGTGTACTCAATGTTTCGGCCGCAGTGCGCCTTGTTGGTCCTAAAACCATTGAGCGGAGCGAGGGTAAGGCCAAGCGCGTTATTGATAAACGGAAACTTTAGATTTCTTTGTCCCACAGAGCTGAGGGCTTAATGGAGGTTAGCTGTCGGATAACCGGAAGATATAGGAGGTATAGCATGATTATTCATCAACTATCGGTATTTGTGGAAAACCAGGGAGGGAAACTGGCTGAAGTATTGGGTGTTTTAAAAGCGCACGAAATTAATATTCGGGCGATGGCTGTTGCGGATACTTCAGATTTTGGCATACTCCGGATTATTGTCAATGAACCGGAAAAGGTGCAGCATATATTACGGGGAGCCGGCTTCACCGTAAAAGTTACGCCAGTATTGACAATTCTGGTAACCGACCAACCCGGCAGCCTGTTTGAGCAGGTTGACAAACTGAGTGCAGCCGGTGTTAATGTTGAATATGTATATGCATTTGCTGCAACCTCGGCAGAAACTGCTCGTGTAGTGTTAAAAGTGGATAATTTGCCGTTAGCGGAGCGTTTGATTAACAGTGAGGGAAGATCTGCTGACCCTTACCAGGATGAGACTAGCGCAGCGCCTAATTTTTATTGGTAAACAGTATTTTTGTTTCACATTATGAAATATTTTGGAAACTTCTAAAGGCCTGCGATTTGCTCGGAGGTCTTTTTAAATTTACCGCGAACTTTTTGCATGTATAAACAACTAAGGAGGAGTAAGCATGCCACAAATCATAACACTTGGCGAAAGCATGGTCATGATGGTTGCTGACCAGAGTGATTCACTGCAATTTGTTACAAGTTATTCGCGGAAAATTGCGGGAGCAGAATCTAATGTTGCTATTGGCCTGGCTCGGCTGGGACATGATGTCGGCTGGATCAGCGCCATTGGTGACGACCCATTTGGTACCTATATTCGTAACACCATTCGTGGCGAGGGAGTCGACACTTCCCGTGTGCAGATATTGCCCGAATATCCGACAGGCATGTTGATCAAAGAACGTAACGAAATTGGCGATCCTAAGGTGTTTTACTATCGCCGGGGTTCAGCAGCCAGTCATATTACCCCGGATATGGTAGACGAAAGTTATCTGGCTGATACCAAAATTCTACATGTAACCGGTATTTTTCCGGCACTTAGTGAAAATTGCCTGGAAACCTTGTTTAAGGCGATCGCTATTGCAAAAAAACAAGGGGCCTTGATTACCTTTGACCCCAATATTAGATTAAAACTATGGACTAGGGAGCAGGCCAGAGCTACTTTGCTGCAACTGGCTAGCCTGTCTGATTTGATTATGCCTGGTCGTAAGGAAGCCGAATTATTGATTGGTACAGGTGAGTGGGAGCAGGTAAAGGAATATTTTCATAATGCCGGTAACCGGTATATTGTTATGAAAGACGGGCCGGAAGGTGCTTTTTACTCACACCGTGAGGATGCTAAGGTTGTCGAAGAAGGATATGCCAAAGGGTTTCCGGTACGAAGAGTGGTAGACACGGTAGGTGCAGGTGATGGCTTTGCTGTTGGTGTATTGTCGGCATTGCTGGAGGGAGTCAGCTTGAAACAGTCGGTGGTTCGCGGCAATGCTATTGGTTCTCTGGCCGTTACTGTACAAGGCGATGTAGAAGGCTACCCTACCAGGCGACAACTGGAAGAATATTTGGTTCAAGATTAAACGTTTTTTATTCGAAAAAACCTCTTGACAAAGTACAGTCGTACTGGCATAATGTATACAAAGTTACATATCGCGTAAGGAAGTGCGTCTAGGGTTCCGCTGTTAACAGGACTGGGCCGAGCGATGCAAAACACGGTAGCTACCGTGTTACACCGTGAGTATAAAAGGCTCTGCGGAAAGTTTCTTACTTTTTATAAGTAAAAACTTTTCGCAGAGCCTTAGTGTAACCTTTTGTAGTAAAATAATGTAAAAAGTAATGACTGGGATAAGACTCATTCTCCTGTTCAGAGAGCCGGTGGTTGGTGCGAACCGGTGCAGCGAATTGAGCTGATACTCACCCAGGAACTCTTTTGCCGATTGTATATTGTGTGTTAATACAATGTGCTTTAAGCAAAAGCGACACCGGTCGTTAACCGGTAGCCATGAAGAACATCATGGCGAAATGAGCCCAAAGTAGGGTGGTACCGCGCGTTTAGGCGCCCCTATGACAGAGTTAAATCTGCCATAGGGGCGTTTTTATATTTCTTAAGAGTGAGTAGAACTTAGTGGAGGTGGTATTGTGCAGCCCAGCGTTCTTTCGGTATTAGTCCATAATCAGCCAGGTGTTTTGGTCAGAGTGGCTGGTATGGTTTCTAGACGGGGTTTTAACATCGACAGTCTGACTGTCGGTGTCACGCAAGACCCGGAGTTTTCCCGGATAACGGTAGCTGTCTGCGGCAATCAGGCATTTATTGATCAAGTGAAAAAGCAAATTGAGAAACTGGTTGAAGTGGTAGCTGTGCAGGTTTTGCCGTTGAATCACTCTGTGGTGCGGGGGTTAGCGCTCTTAAAAGTTAAAGCTGGTGATAATCGCTCTGAGATACTTAAACTGGCTGAGGTGTTCAGGGCCAATGTCGTGGACATTTCCGGCAGCACTGTTACGCTTGAGGTAACAGGTGAGGAGAGCAAGATTACTGCATTGACAGAACTATTGGCCCCTTACGGACTTTTGGAAACCATCCAAACCGGCCTTGTAGCGCTGGAACGGGGTGAAAATACAATTTATCAATATGAGGAGAGAGAAAATTATGAGCAAAATGTATTATGAACAAGACGCACGCTGGGAACTGATTCAAGGTAAAACGGTAGCTATTATTGGTTACGGTAGCCAGGGCCATGCTCATGCGCTAAACCTGAAAGACAGCGGTGTCAAGGTTATTGTAGGCCTTCATGAAGGCAGCAAATCTGCGGCAAAAGCTCGTGAAGACGGACTGACTGTTACCGATGTTGCTCAGGCAGTATCCTGTGCCGATATTACCATGATCCTTATTCCGGATGAAAAACAAGCTAAAGTCTATGCTGCTGAGATTGCCCCCAACCTAAAACCAGGATCAGCACTAGCTTTTGCCCATGGTTTTAATATTCACTTTAACCAGATTGTTCCCCCGGCTAATGTTGACGTGTTCATGGTGGCGCCTAAAGGCCCTGGCCACTTAGTGCGTCGGGTATTTACCGAAGGCAAAGGCGTACCCTGTCTTATGGCAGTATATCAGGATTTTAATGGCAGCACTCAAGATTTGGCGTTGGCATATGCCAAAGGCATTGGCGGTGCCCGGGCCGGGGTACTCACAACGACCTTCAAGGATGAAACCGAGTCAGATCTCTTTGGTGAACAGGCCGTCCTCTGCGGCGGGGTAACAGAACTGATCAAAGCAGGTTTTGATACATTGGTAGAAGGTGGCTATGAACCCGAGCTGGCCTATTTCGAATGCTTGCATGAAATGAAACTTATTGTTGACCTAATGTATGAAGGCGGTATGGCAGCCATGCGCTACTCCATCAGTGACACCGCTGAATACGGTGATTATGTGACAGGTCAGCGGATTATTACTGAAGAAACACGTGCCGAAATGAGAAAAGTCTTATCCGAAATCCAAAATGGCACCTTCGCCCGCAACTGGATACTGGAAAACCAGGCAAATCGCCCTATGTTTAATGCTAAACGCCGCCAGGAAGCAGCCCATAAGATTGAAATTGTCGGTACTGAGCTGCGCGGCATGATGTCTTGGCTGAAAAAGTAATTAGCTGAGGTGTGGTGAATAAACAAGGGACGGTTTCTATGACTTAGTTATTTCCCTGAACCAAATAAGTCAGGAACCGTCCCTTAATTCACCAGCAAGTGACTCAAGAGAACCGTCCCCGTGAGTCATATTTAGTGAAGGTGAGGTTATGACATGGAAATTCGGAGAATTCAAATATTTGACACTACCCTCCGTGATGGCGAGCAGACGCCAGGAGTCAGTCTGCAAACAGAAGAAAAGGTGGAAATTGCGCTAGCGCTGGCTAAGCTGCAGGTGGATGTCATCGAAGCCGGATTTCCGGTTGCCTCTCCTGGTGATTTTGAAGCTGTGAGCCAGATAGCCGCCAGGGTAAAAGGTCCGGTGATTGCTGCTTTGGCCCGCGCCAATGAAAAAGACATAGCCACTGCTTATCAGGCAGTTAAAGTGGCAGAAAGGCCACGGATACATACCTTTATTGCCACAAGCGATATTCATCTTGAACATAAACTAAAGATGACCCGATCCCAGCTTTTAGAACGTGTTGAACAGTCTGTGCGCTATGCGAAAAGCCTGACAGCAGATATTGAGTTTTCGGCTGAGGATGCATCACGCTCTGACCGGGATTTTCTGTGCCAGGTGTTTTCTAAGGCAATTGAGGCTGGCGCTACTGTCATTAATGTGCCGGATACTGTGGGCTACACAACACCGGAGGAGTTTGGTGCACTTATTACTTATATCCGTGAGCATGTACCCAACATCAGTCAGGCTACGATCAGTGTACATTGTCATGACGATTTAGGTATGGCGGTAGCCAATTCGCTGGCTGCTGTGGCAGCCGGTGCCGAGCAGGTGGAATGTACTATTAACGGCCTGGGTGAACGGGCAGGCAATGCTGCGCTGGAAGAAGTGGTGATGGCAATCAATACCCGACGTGAGTATTATCGCGCCATATCCAATATTAAGACACAGCAGATTTACCGGACATCCCGCCTTGTTAGCACCCTGACCGGTATTGCAGTACCGCCGAATAAAGCAGTAGTCGGGGACAACGCCTTTGCCCATGAATCAGGTATTCACCAGCATGGCGTTCTTAATAATCCGCTGACCTATGAGATTATCAGCCCGGAAACGGTGGGTGTCAGCCGCAATGCTATTGTACTCGGAAAACATTCAGGCCGTCATGCATTTGAAGAACGCCTTAAACATTTGGGTTATGAAATCGATGCTGATACCATTAACAACCTGTTCATTAAGTTCAAGGAGCTGGCTGATCGTAAGAAAATGGTATTTGATAAGGATATTGAAGCACTTATTGTGGAGAAAGCAACAGTACGGCCAGAATGGTATACACTGGCTTATCATCATGTGGTTAGCGGTAATCAGACATTGGCCACTGCGTCAGTGCAGCTTAAGACAAGTGCGGGAATATGTGAAGCGGCCAGTTGTGGTGATGGTCCGGTAGATGCGGCATTTAAGGCGATTGAACAGGCTGTTGGTTTTGCCGTTGGCCTCCGTGACTACCAGCTGAAAGCAGTAACGGCCGGTGAAGATGCCCTTGGTGAGTCTACGGTATGGATTGAGCGTGACGGCCGTACCTTCAGCGGCCGGGGGTTGTCCACAGACGTTATTGAAGCAAGTGCCAAAGCGTATGTTAATGCAATAAATAAAATGCTGGCAGTATGCGGGTTTCCCGTAATCGAGCAGGCTGCAGGGAGGTAAAACTATGGTTAGACCTATGACGATGACCGAGAAAATATTTGCTGCACATGCCGGTCTGGAGGAGGTTTCTCCAGGCCAGCTTATCAGAGCCAGGCTGGATCTGGTGCTGGGTAATGACATCACAGCGCCACCGGCCATTAAAGAATTTGAGCAGATCAGTGATAAAGTATTTGACAAAGATAAGATTGCGTTAGTGCCTGATCACTTTACGCCGAATAAGGACATTAAATCAGCCGAAATGGCCAAAACAATGCGGGAATTTGCCAGAAAGCATAATATTACTCACTATTTTGAAGTAGGGCGCATGGGTATTGAGCATGTACTGCTGCCCGAGCAGGGACTTGTAGCTCCCGGTGAGGTGATTATCGGCGCAGACTCCCACACCTGTACCTATGGGGCTGTCGGTGCTTTTGCGACCGGCGTTGGTTCGACCGACATGGCCTGTGCTATGGCAACCGGTGAAACATGGTTTAAAGTCCCGGCCAGCATCAAGGTTGAACTGACAGGCAAGCTGCCGAAGTGGGTATCAGGTAAAGATGTCATACTAAAGCTTATCGGCATGATTGGTGTTGACGGTGCACGTTATCAGTCGCTTGAATTTGCGGGTGAAGGTGTAGCAGCCCTCACGATGACAGATCGTTTGACGATTGCCAACATGGCAATTGAAGCTGGCGGTAAAAACGGTATATTCCCTGTGGATGCAGTTACCGAGAAGTATTTATCCGGACGGGTTAAGCGGGCGTACACACCAGTGGCGGCTGACCCCGATGCTGAGTATGTACGGACAGTTGCGATTAATCTAAGTCAGCTCACGCCAGTGGTCGCGCTGCCGCATCTTCCGGAAAATGTGCGCCCTGTTAGCGATATCGAGCCCACACCCATCAACCAGGTAATTATCGGTTCCTGTACTAATGGGCGTATTGAAGATTTAGAGCAGGCTGCTGCGATATTGAGCGGGCGCCGGGTTCACGAGGATGTCCGGGCAATTATTATCCCCGGCAGCCAGGCCGTATATCTCGAAGCCATAAAACTGGGATATGTCGAGACCTTTGTCAAGGCCGGGGCAGTCGTTAGTACGCCAACCTGTGGCCCCTGTCTGGGAGGACATATGGGTATCCTGGCCAAAGGCGAACGGGCGGTGGCGACAACTAATCGGAATTTCCGTGGACGGATGGGGCATGTTGACAGTGAAGTATATCTGGCCAGCCCGGCGGTGGCGGCGGCAAGCGCAGTATTAGGGCGAGTTGCCGGGCCTGAGGAGGTAGTATAATGCAGTTTTCAGGAAAAGTGTGGCGTTATGGCGATAATGTTGATACCGATGTCATTATCCCAGCCCGCTATTTAAATACAGCAAATATGCAGGAACTAGCCGTGCACGCCATGGAAGACATTGACCCTTCCTTTGCCGGTAAGGTACAACAGGGGGATATCATTGTGGCTGGCAAAAATTTTGGCTGTGGTTCATCGCGGGAACATGCCCCAGGCGCTTTGAAAGCTGCAGGGATTGCCTGTGTGGTAGCCGAAAGCTTCGCCCGGATCTTTTACCGTAATGCGATTAACATTGGCCTGCCTCTGATCGAGCTAGGTGAAGGTGATATTAATATTAAAGCCGGCGATACCCTGACAGTAGATTTGGACGGCGGAACAGCTCAGAACCTGGCAACCGGCGAAGAATTTATTGTGCCTGCTCTGCCTGGCTTTATTCAGGAGATTGCTCAGGCCGGGGGCTTGGTTAATTACACCCGCCAAGTGCTTGCTGCCAAGGAGGGTAAATCATGAGTAGTAAAAATATTGTCGTTATTCCCGGCGATGGAATTGGGGCTGAGATCACAACTGCTGCACTGAGTGTGGCGCAGGCGGCAGCCGATAAATGCCATATTAGCTTTACCTACGAGACAAAGCAAGCAGGCGGGGCCGCCATTGATGCGTATGGCGTCCCACTGCCTGAAGATACTATCACGGCGTGCCGCCGGGCTGACGGTGTGCTTTTGGGCGCTGTCGGCGGTCCTAAATGGGATAACGTCGCACCTGAGCTAAGAGCCGAGAAAGCCATTTTGGGACTGCGCAAAGAACTGGGATTATACGCAAATTTACGACCGATCAAAGTTTTCCCTGCCCTGGCCGGGCAGTCGCCGCTTAAACCGGAGATTGTCAGTTCGGTGGATATCCTGATTGTCAGGGAGCTTAATGGCGGTATCTACTATGGGGCCCGCCAGGAGGCTACCGTGATTAACGGGGTTGAACAGGCATGTGACAACGAAATCTATAGTCGGCCTGAGGTTGAACGGATTGTCCGTCTGGCCTGCCGGGCGGCTATCGGCCGCAAAGGTAAGCTGATGTCAGTCGATAAGGCTAATGTGTTAGCCACCTCCCGTGTGTGGCGCAAAGTGGCTGCTGAGGTAGTACAGGACTTTGAGCAGGTTCAACTAAACCATATGTATGTTGATAACTGTGCAATGCAGTTGGTATTGAATCCCGGTAGTTTTGATGTAATTGTCACCAGCAATCTATTTGGTGATATTCTTAGCGATGAGGCAGCCGTATTGTCAGGTTCGATTGGTTTGTTGCCATCTGCTAGTTTAGGCGACGGTACCGGGCTTTATGAGCCAATTCATGGTTCGGCACCGGATATAGCCGGTCAGGGGCTTGCTAACCCGTTGGGAACAATATTGTCAGCCGCGATGCTGTTTAGGTATTCGCTTAGCAGTGAGCAAGCAGCAGCTATGATTGACCAAGCTGTTGAACAGGTTTTGAACGACGGTTATCGCACAGCCGATATTTACCAGCCAGGTTTTACAAAAGTGTCGACCGAAGAGATGGGGCGGCAAGTAATCGCCAGATTGAGGTGATCAACTATGCTTATGACTGGTGCGCAAGCTATTGTTGAGTGCCTGAGAAAGCAAGGGGTAGACACGGTATTCGGGTATCCGGGCGGAACGATTCTGCCACTGTATGATGCGTTGTACGGTTCACCTGTTCGTCATGTACTGACTGTGCATGAACAGGGGGCTGCCCATGCCGCTGATGGCTATGCCAGAGCCAGTGGCAGGGTAGGGGTATGTATTGCTACATCTGGTCCGGGGGCTACCAATCTGGTTACCGGTTTGGCGGCTGCCTTTATGGATTCAGTGCCGGTAGTGGCCATTACCGGTCAAGTGCAAACAAACCTGATTGGCAGAGATGCTTTCCAGGAAATTGATATTACCGGGATTACGATGCCAATTACCAAGCACAACTTCCTGGTTAAGGATATCGGTAAGCTTCCGGAAACCCTGCGGCGGGCGTTCAACATAGCCCAGTCGGGGCGGCCTGGCCCGGTGCTTGTTGATATACCGCGTGATATCCAGACCAATAAGCATGATTTTACCGACCTTGACGCTGAGTATCCCCGGCAGCTTCTTGTTAGGCAATCGCCTGACTTGGCGGCACTGCTCGCTAAAGCGGCAGCCGCCATTAGCGCTGCCGAGCGTCCGGTCATTATTGCCGGCGGCGGCTGTATTAGTGCCAATGCCGGCCCGGCTCTGATCAGGTTTTCTGAGGAGTGCCGTTTACCGGTGGTGACTACTCTAATGGGGATCGGCGCAATGCCCGGCAATCACCCCAATCTTTTGGGGATGACCGGACTGCATGGGCTTAAGCTGGCCAATCATGCCGTGCATGCCGCAGATGTGCTTATTGTCACCGGCAGCAGGTTTAATGACCGGGTAACAGGTGACCGCGCCCGCTATGCAGATGGTAAGATTATTATTCATATTGATATTGATCCGGCCGAGGTACACAAAAATGTCGATGCGGCTGTGCCGTTAGTTGGCGAGATGAATAATATTCTCAACGAGCTTACGCAGACTGTACAGCCAGGTGACTTATCAGGCTGGTGGGAAACGATCACAGATTGGCAGGCGCTATATAACGCGACTACTGACAGCCAAAATCTTTCGGCCCCCTGGGTCATGAGTGAACTGAATCGCCAGCTTACTGGTAAGGAGGTTATTTATGTTACCGATGTTGGCCAGCATCAGATGTGGGCGGCGCAGCACCTTGTTGTAAACAGCCCACGCTGTTTTCTGACCTCAGGCGGTTTGGGTGCAATGGGGTTTGGCTTGCCGGCAGCCCTGGGGGCACAGCTCTCACGGCCCGATAAGCGGGTTGTTCATATTGTTGGTGACGGTGCCCTCAAAATGACAGGCTGTGAACTGTACACTGTTTCCGCAGAGGGACTGTCGATTATCTCGATTGTTGTTAACAACAATAGTCTGGGTATGGTCAGGCAGTTGCAGCATTGTTTTTTCAATAAACGCTATTCGGCTTCGCTTTTACCTGCCCCGATGGATTTTACCGCGTTTGCCAGTGCTTTTGGCATTCCCGCGACTGTAACGAACAGCCAGGAAGAATTTAGCCAGGCGTTTGCCGCAGCATGGGAACGGCAGGGCCCATCGAT
>JAQSXM010000431.1 GCA_029256645.1 Sporomusa sp.
CAGCAGGAACTGCAAACACGTCTTGCCGGCAAGGCCAATAAACTTCATAGCGAACTTTCCACTGAGCTTAAGACCTATGCTGAGCAACTGGAACAGGAATATCAGCCTCAACTATTTAACCTGCAGCTGAAACTACAGACGGTCCGGATGGATGAGAAGGAAGCGGCAGCTGTTAAAAAAGCACTTGATGACCTGAAGGCTGAGCAAACCAATAAACTGACTGTGCGCGAAAAGGAGTTGGCTCAAAAGCTGGAGACGGCGCTAACCCCTGACAAAACCGCCAGCGAGCAGGAGCTTGCCACCTATGCCAAACAGCTGCACTCCGAAATCAGCAATAAAATGGCTGCCCAAACTGCAAATATAGCTGATAAGGGTACAGGCCCACTTAGCTCGTCGTCAACCGCTGCCGGTGTCAGCGCTCTTGAACAGCAGTTTACGATGAAACAACAGGAGATTAGTGCGCTTGAGGATACTATTCTGAATGATATCCGGGACAAAGCGGCCAAAGTGGCAATAGAGCGCAACCTTGATGTTGTATTTACAGGTCAGAGAGTGAATGTCAGCGCCGTGGATATTACTGATGCCGTTATTACTGCGGTTAAGAAATAATCAGCCTGCGTATACTATTTTAAACATTACTCTGAAGGTTTCGAAGGAGGATTTTATGAACAAGCAAATTAGAGTGTCGTTAGTATTGGTACTGGTTTTTGTTGCTGCCCTGGCCCTGGCCGGCTGTAACAGCAACCAGCCGACAATTGGTGTCCTTGACGTAAATAAGGTCATGTCTGACAGCCCGAAAGTAAAACAACTCCAGGAACAGCTTAATGTCAAAGGTAAAGAACTAAGTGATCAGCTGGAAAAAGATAAAGCTGGTGTTAGTGCGGAAGAATTCCAAAAGCGCCAGGAAACTGCTTATGGTGAATTCCTTAAGATTAAGCAAGACCTGGAAACTCAGATTGATAACAGCATCAAACAAGCGATTGAGCAAGTAAGCACCGAGAAAAAACTGGGTGTTGTGCTTTATAAAAACAGTGTGGCTCAAGGCGGCACTGACATTACAGATGCTGTAATCCAGAAAATGCAATAAGCAGGGGGCCGTTTTGTGAAAAAGACGTTAGTTGAGATTGCCGCCCTGCTTAACGGTACCGTTACAGATACTACCTGCATAGAAATCACCGGCGTCACCAATATTGATGATGCCGGTCCGGGGGATATCACCTTTGCGGTACCGCCCCATCTGGATAAAGCAGGTAAGTGTGCTGCAGCAGCTGTAATCATTCCCGACACTGTCGAATCATTTTCCAAACCGGCTATCCGGGTGGCTAACCCCCGGGTAGCCTTTACCACGTTACTGAGCCTGTTTACGCCTAAACCTGACATATCTCCGGGCGTTCACCCGGCAGCCGTAGTACATGCTACAGCTACACTTGGTGCTAATGTGGCTGTTATGGCTCATGTCGTCATTGACGCTCATGCCGTCATCGGTGATAATACGATACTATATCCACATACATATATTGGACGGGATGTTACTATCGGCAAAGATACCCTGATCTACCCGAATGTCACAATCCGGGAAGATTGCCAGGTGGGCAGCCGGGTAATTATTCAGAGTGGGGCTGTTATTGGCAGTGACGGCTTTGGCTTTGTTACCATAGGCGGCCGGCATCAGAAAGTACCACAGGTAGGCAATGTAATCATTGAGGATGATGTCGAGGTTGGCGCCAATAGCTGCCTGGACCGGGCTACTACCGGCAGCACGATTGTTAAGCAAGGCACTAAAATCGACAACCTGGTACACTTGGCTCACAATGTAGTTGTTGGTGAAAATTGTTACTTTGTCGCGCAAACAGGGATTGCCGGCAGTACTAAAATCGGCAACAATGTAACCTTTGCCGGCCAGTCAGGCTGTAATGGACATTTGACAATTGGTGACAATTGTGTTTTTGCCGCCAGGTCGGCTCCAATTAATGATATACCTGCTAATTCCTTCTACGCCGGTTTCCCCGCCCGGCCGCATAAACAATGGCTGCGGGCGGAAGCGGCCATGGGCCGGCTGCCTGACCTGATCAAGAAAATTCGTGAGCTTGAACAACGTCTTGGTGAGCTTGAAAAGGAATAATAGCCTGAGGTATACTCGCTAAGTATGCCTCATTTTTTTGCCCACAAATTGGCGCCAGGCCGGTAGCAGGATTTTTACACAAGACAGGGAATTAATATAAATTTATACCGTACCATATTATTTTAGTGAGGAGAACTATTATGAAGAAAACTATTTTGGCAGCTGCAGTATTGCTAGTGGCAGCAGCTCCTGTATATGCTGCCCCATCCATTAATGGCTCAACAGGCATTATCAATACCCCCTCGGCTGATGTTTTGCAAGAAGGCCAGTTTTCCCTGGGGTATCATCACCTGAAAGAGGGCGGAGTTGGCAGTTTTAATATCAATCTGGCTGATAAGCTGGAGGTTGGTATAGCTGGATTCCGTTATGACGGCGATAGCAACAAAGACAACCAAACCTACTTTAATGCGAAATATGGTTTGGTGCCAGAGACCGTAGTTACCCCAGGCCTGGCTATTGGTGTCGAAGATATTGGTAATCATGATAAACGAACCTACTATGCCGCAGCCAGCAAAGCGCTGCCGTTTGGCTTTCGTATTCATGCCGGTATTGGTGATGGCCGTTATGACGGTGTATTTGCCGCGATTGAAAAGACCATTAACCCGATCGGTGTGATTACCGGCAGCAACACCTTTCCGGCCACGACCCTCATTGCCGAGTGGGATGGCGACCGGATGAACTACGGTGCACGCATGTCAGTCGTTCCCGGCCTTAAAATCGACGCTGGCTGGCGCCACAGTGAAACATACTTTGGGCTAAGCTACACATATTAGGAGCCGCGTTATGCAGTATCATTTAGTGAAATGGTTAAGCAGGATAGTATGTTTGTTGCCAGCTACACTGAGGCAGATCCTTGGCCGCCTGGTAGGTTGGCTATGCTGGCCACTGGTGCCTGCCAAACGGCGTAAAATGGCTATTGATAACATTTGCCGCAGCCTTAAGATGGATGA
>JAQSXM010000432.1 GCA_029256645.1 Sporomusa sp.
GAATATTTGGCTCAGCATATTTAGTTTAAGGAGGTTCAGCAATTGGATCTACGGGAGAAAATTAGAAATGTACCTGATTTTCCAGAGCAAGGAATTCAATTTAAAGATATTACTACACTACTTAAAGATGGAAAAGCTTTTCGGGTAGCGATTGATCGGCTGGCAGAGCACTATCTGGATAAACACATTGATATTGTGGTTGGGCCAGAGGCAAGGGGATTTGCAGTCGGTGCTCCGGTAGCTTATGTCCTGGGTGCAGGCTTTGTCCCTATCCGTAAACCGGGAAAATTGCCTGCAGAGATAATTAGTCAGGCATATTCTTTGGAATATGGCAAAGATGCTCTTGAAATCCATAAAGATGCAATTGAACCAGGCAGCAGAGTATTAATTGTCGATGATCTGTTGGCAACCGGCGGAACTACCGTGGCAACCGTCAAGATGATTGAGCAACTAGGTGGAACAGTAGCAGGACTGGCTTTCTTAATTGAGTTGTCCTTTTTAAACGGACGCGAAAATTTGGGTGGCTATAATATAAATTCGTTAGTTCAATATTAATTTATTATTCATAGACTACGATATACATTTAGCAGCAACAGGGTATGAGGTGAGGCATGGGTAGCGATGTGCAAGACAAAAAGGAGAGAAAGCCTAATATTGAAGATATAATGGCCAAAATAAAAGCAAATCATCCTGATGCACCATTGCAGATGGTCGAGAAAGCCTACCAATTGGCCTATAATTCCCATGCTGGTCAACTCAGAGTCTCTGGTGAAGAGTATATTTGTCATCCACTAGGAGTTGCTAATATACTGGCTGATCTACAGATTGACGCTGTTACGATCAGTGCCAGTTTACTCCACGACGTAGTGGAGGACACTGATGTCACGCTGGAAAAGTTGGAAAAAGAATTTAGCAAAGAAGTGGCCATGCTTGTTGATGGGGTTACTAAATTAAGCCGCATTGAATATAAGTCCAAAGAGGAGCAGCAGTTGGAAAACTATCGCAAGATGTTTTTAGCTATGGCTAAGGACATCAGGGTAGTCCTGATTAAACTTGCTGACAGATTACATAATATGCGGACACTTAAGTATATGGCCCCCCATAAGCAGCAGGAAATCTCCCGTGAGACGCTTGAAATATTTGGGCCGTTGGCCCACCGTCTTGGGATGTCTAACATTAAGTGGGAATTAGAAGATTTATCATTCCGGTTTTTAGAGCCGGAAAAGTACTATACGCTTGTTGAGCAGGTTAAGCAAAAACGTAAAGAGCGTGAACGTATTGTTACTGAGGCGATTGCGCTAATGATTGAACGGCTGGAAGCGGTTGGAATAACCGCAGAAATCCAGGGGCGGCCAAAACATTTTTATAGTATCTATAAGAAAATGAAGAAAAACCATAAACAGGATGTCAGTGAGATTTATGATTTATCTGCCATCCGTATCGTAGTCGATTCTGTAAAGGATTGTTATGGTGCATTAGGCATTGTCCATACCCTATGGAAACCATTGCCAGGCAGGTTTAAGGACTATATTGCAATGCCAAAATCTAATGGCTATCAGTCATTGCATACAACTGTTATTGGTCAATCCGGTCAGCCGCTTGAGATTCAGATACGTACTTTAGAGATGCACCGCATTTCCGAATATGGTATTGCTGCTCATTGGCGGTATAAAGAAGGCGGCAAAGGTGCGAATAAGGACACTGACCAAAAATTGTCCTGGCTCAGGCAACTTTTAGAATGGCACCGGGATCTAAGGGATCCGCGCGAATTTATCGAGTCGGTAAAAATGGACGTTTTTACCGATGAAGTATTTGTATTTACACCACGGGGCGATGTTATTGATTTGCCGGCCGGTTCGGTTCCTATTGATTTTGCCTATCGCATTCACACTGACGTTGGACATCGTTGTGTTGGTGCTAAAATTAACGGTAAAATTGTACCACTTGAGTACAAGCTTACTAATGGTGACATTGTTGAGATTATTACTTCCAAGCATAATAACGGACCAAGCCGGGATTGGCTAAATGTTATTGGTTCATCTGAAACGCGCAATAAAATCAGACAATGGTTTAAGAAGGAAAAGCGAGAAGAGAATGTTGCCAAAGGCCGGGAAATGATCGAACGCGAAAGTAAGAAGCTTGGTTATGAATGGCGCGATCTTGTAAAAGGCGATCGTTTGAGTGAAGTCGCTAAAAGATTAAACATTGTAAGTGAAGATGACCTGTTTGAGGGCTTGGGTTATGGTGGTGTTACCCTCCATGGTGTTATGGCCAAGCTAATTGAGGCTCACAAAAAAGAATTAAAAAGTACAACACCACCCGATGTTTCAGCCATGTTGGCTGAGCTCAAGCCCAAAAGGCCTAAGAGTAAAGCCAGCCATGGCATATTAGTAAAGGGTGAATCCGGACTCATGGTTAGGCTGGCGCGATGCTGTAATCCACTTCCCGGTGATGTCATAGTGGGATATATTACACGGGGAAGGGGAGTATCGGTCCATCGTGCTGATTGCCCCAACATAATGAATAATCCCGATGAATACGAGCGTATGATCGAAGTAAACTGGGATATGCCTGGTGATACACTTTACAAAGTATCCATTGAAATCTCAGGTTCGGATCGACCTAACCTGTTATCAGACATTATGATGGTAGCGGCAGATGCAAAAATTAATGTGAGTTCTCTACACGCTAAAGTACATAAAAATAAAACTGCCGTTATTAACATGGATATTGATATTGGTAATCTAAGCCAGTTAGAGCATATTATGAATAAAATACGCAGGGTTCAGGATGTGTTTAGTGTATATCGGATGACCCAACCCTTAGGAGGAGTTTGATGCGGGCTGTTGTTCAACTTACAGATGCCGCGAGTGTAACGGTAGCAAGCCAGGAAATCTCCAGTATTAAGACAGGTCTGACAGTTTTTCTGGGGGTGAGCGAGGATGATGCTGAACAAGATGCCACTTACCTTGCGGAAAAAATTGTAAATTTACGAATTTTTCCTGATGATGCGGGAAAAATGAATTTATCGGTTAAAGATGTAGGTGGAGAATTACTGGTGGTTTC
>JAQSXM010000433.1 GCA_029256645.1 Sporomusa sp.
AAAATTATAGCGCACATTGTGCACTACTGGGTTTATTTTTATCCCTCTGTGTCCTCTTTAAAACTTCGTTACCTCCGTGGAATCGTACCCTTAGTTAGGACTGATCTTTCATGCGTTTGTCGTGCTTAGTATCTGCCAGACTATTGACAAGAAGATAAAGATAAATTAAAATCAATTCGAGACTTATCGAAATGTAATATGGTCAACTTAAGGGGTTGCAAAAATGGATACTAAGAAAATGGCAAAGATATTTAAGGCCCTTTCCAATCCGAATCGATTAGAATTATATTTAAAAATTGCCGAGGCCCACGAAGCCAGTTTTCAAAGTGGCTGCGAATGCTTTGTTACCGATATCATTGATTGCTTGAATATTGGTGCTCCAACAATATCACATCATATAAAAGAATTGGCGAATGCCGATTTGATTACTACTGAAAAAAGGGGGAAATTTTTAATCTGTAGGATAAACGAGCAACTGGTTGCTGAAGTTACCAAGATATTAGCCCTGCAGCAGCACTCACCTGAATAATCTGTTCCTAACCTCTATAGCGGGTAACGTTTTGACCGTCTGTCTGTTGCTTTGTTAAAATTATATTTCGATGGTTGCAAAATTAAACAATCGTCGTAGCGATTACAACTCGGATTACCAGCGAGTAATTCTGACCTATCGGCCGCGCGTATGCTATATATGCAATAGTAAGGCCTTACCTGATTTTGAGGAGGAAGGAAAATGAAAACCTTTTATTTTACAGCAACAGGAAACAGTCTGTATATTGCGAAAAGAATCGGCGGAGAACTATATTCAATTCCTCAGCTGCTAAAGAGTGGAGAGAGAAAGTTTGAAGATGAAGCGATCGGATTTGTATTTCCCTGTTATGGATTTGGTCTCCCGGGGATTGTAAGTGACTTTATCCAAACGTCAAAATTTAAGGCCGATTATTTCTTTGCCGTTATGACTTACGGCAATAAGGCGGCATCCGGGTTGAAACACATGGAGGAAATCGGGAGTAGAGCGGGTATTCAGTTCAGCTATACCAATGAAATACTAATGATTGATAATTATCTGCCCTTGTTTACGATAGAAGATCAGCTGGAAAAAGAGAGCTCAAAAAGAATTGAACAAAAGCTGGACCAAATAATACACGATATTACAGGCAAACAAAAAAAACTAGTAAGGAAGGGCTTTGCATCAGATCTTTTTTCTAAATCGATTCATTTTACATTCTCTAAAATCCAGGGCACTACCAGGGATAAACGGTTTATTATTCAAGATAATTGTAATACCTGTAAGCTATGTGAGAAAGTTTGTCCCAAAAACAATATTAAAATTGGAATAAAACCTGAGTTTCTGCATAACTGTGAAGGCTGTTATGCATGCATACACCATTGCCCGCAAAATGCAATACATTTGAAATCTGAGAGAAGCAAAGCTCGATTCATTAATCAAAATATAAAACTAAAGGAAATAATTGCTGCTAATAATCAGAGTAACTCCTGTGTCAACTAATGGTTACTGGGTTGCTGCCGGATGCCGGGCAGGGGGTTAAGCAGCAGCGAACGGGGTAATACTATATGAGCGGTACAATTGATAAGAAAAAGTTCATCAATCAAATTGCAACGTCAATGGATATGAGGACAAAAACCATGTTTACCATATTGCGAGATTTTATTACCGGTAATCCCGGCAGAAAACCGGACAGGCCAATTCCGATAGATATAATAGATACACTATCTGGGCCAGACAATAACCAAGCAAACGTTATCTGGTTTGGTCACTCTACTGTGTTAGTGGAGTTAGAGGGTAAACGATTATTACTCGACCCGATGTTCGCCGATACCCCTTCACCATTTCCGCTGATTGGAGGTAAACGCTTTAGCAAAGTATTGCCTATCGATCCGAAGAAGCTGCCGCCAATTGATATTGTGATTCTGTCGCACGATCATTATGATCATTTGGATTATCATTCGATTATGCAGCTTAAAGATAAAACCGGTTTTTTCTGCGTTCCCTTAGGGGTGGGACGCCGGCTGCGCCGATGGGGAGTCGATCCGGGGAAGATTCGGGAATTTGAATGGTGGAATGAATTGAATCTTGCGGGAATGATGCTGGCTTGTACTCCGGCAAGACATTTCTCAGGCAGAAGCCTGTTTGACCGTAACAAAACCCTGTGGTGTTCATGGGTGATTACCGGCCAACACACTCGAGTCTTCTTTAGTGGCGATGGCGGCTATGGTCCTCACTTTGAACAAATTGGCAAAAAGTATGGCTCATTTGATTTGACATTAATGGAGTGCGGTCAATATGATGAACGGTGGTCTGATATTCATATGCTGCCGGAACAAACGGTGCAAGCCCATATCGATGTTAAAGGGAACAGCATGATTCCGATCCATTGGGCGGCCTTTTGTCTGGCTTTTCACGCTTGGACAGACCCGGTTGAGCGTGTAATAAAGGCGGCAAAGGAACGGAAAGTCAACATTATAACACCTAAAATCGGAGAGTCCGTAATTGTTGGTTCTGCTGAGTACCCTGTATCCACTTGGTGGAGATGATATCCTGGCAAGAAAAAGCAGGCATTGGCCCAACTTTTAGTGTCAAATATGCCCTGTAGTTCAGGATTGAATGAACTGCAGGGCATTGGTCGTAATTGCCTGATACTGCAAAAGCCGGTAGAAGCGGTGACAGGGGAGGTTCTCTTTCCGTCACATTGTCAGCTGCAGGGGGATTGCTGCAGGAAGGCGGTGAACTCCTGACGGATGCCGCAGATATCCCGCATCCCTTGTTTGTAGGCAATCTCTGCCGCAAACCCGGACTCGACGGCACTGAAAGCCTCGAAATCCATGACCAGGCTGATCAGCTCCGGATGCTCCGGCTCCAGCTCTTTCGTTATTCGCAGCAGCTGTTCGAGAACGGTCTGGGCTTGTTTGGCATATTTACTGTAGTTACTGTCAGTAATCCTGGCGATGATGAGGATCGTATCGACCCGGTCAGAAACATACTGATCAAACGCCTGGTTCAAACTCTGTTTTAACATATCTATACCCCCTCAGGCTGCGGCAT
>JAQSXM010000434.1 GCA_029256645.1 Sporomusa sp.
TGCCGCACCTAATAAAACATAGATTAGTACATCCTGCAATTGGGCAAAGAATCGTTCGAGCATGCTTTTCTTTGGCTTGCCTTTTAACCTATTTTGACCATATTTTTCAAGTCTGGCTTGCGCTTCTGCCGTAGACAGACCAGTTGCTGGGTTAACATTAAGCTCATGAATAATTTCTTCTGGCGATTTTGAGAACCACATAGTTGCTTCTACTCCTTCCACATTTTCATTGGATAAGTCGGTAAAAGACCCTCGCCTTACATGTCTAAAAACCTATTGTTCCCTAGTTTATCCTTCAGTGTCTATTCTTATGTTGTATACTTCACAAAAACCGCTTCTGATGTTTTAAAAAGGTATTTACTTTTTCTATTTATAGTAACTATAAAAAATGTTTGCCTTTAGTTAGCACGTTATATAATAGCCTTTAGACGCTATGACTCATTATTAATTCATTATAACGCAAAATTTATTGTTGTGTACGTATTGTTTGTTATATTTCTCTCTGTCGCACTTATAACAACAAAAAAAGAACAATGATTCCCCAACTCATTGCCCTTAAAATCTCAAACTGATATTTTTAATGTCTATTCAAAATGGAAACACCTAGGGATAGCCTCTTTTGTCACGATAATGTTATCAAACTGAAACGTCGTTCACTATTTCAGTGACATGGCCAACCAGCGAAAGATTATATATCGTAACTTCCTTTTGCCGCTTGACCATCACATATTAGTGATGGTCAAGCGGCACTCATTAAGGTAGATCTATTCTATAATCTTTTTATGCAACGCTGCAAGAAATTTCGCGCCATTTGCGATTACCATTTCATCTACATCAAAGGCCGCGTTGTGATGACCGCCACCTGTAGGCGTACCATATAAGACGAACATCGCCTTTCCACCCCGGCTTTGCACCCGCTCCATCATCACAGTGAAATCTTCGGATCCATTTAGCCCAGCTTCAGGTAAAACCTGCTTCACCGAAGGGAGAGACTGCGCCACGCTAGAACCTATCACAACCAACTCTGGGGAATTTATACCCCCGCAGGCTATAGCACTAGGCTTAATCTCAAGTTCTAAGCCATACATTACAGCAGTACCTTGTAGAACCTCTTTCGCCTTAGAGACCATATAGTTGTTAATTTCGTCTGTAGCTCCCCGAGTCTCCAGCCAAAAGCTAGCCCGATCAGCAATTACATTCCAGTCAGTCCCCGCTTTTATCGTTCCCACATTAACCCGAGAAGCTCCATTTCCATGACGTGCAATCGCATATAAATTCGTTACCGCCACACAAGCACCTAACAATGCATTCCTACCTTCGTCTGGGCGGATCGCCGCATGAGCTGCTCGCCCACAAAATGTAACCTCAAAGCGCGACACAGGGTATATATTATTTACGTTTGTGGCAATCTGTCCAATTTGTTTTACACTGGTGCCAACATGTCCCGCGAGCAGGTAATCTACATCATCGACTACTCCCGCCGATACCATAGCTGCCGCCCCAGAAATATTTTCTTCGTTCGGCTGAAAAATAAACTTAATTGTTCCTTTCACGGCCTCCAGATTTTCGCTAAAATAACGGGCCAGCAATAGACCCATTGCAGTGTGGACATCGTGTCCGCACATGTGGGCATATCCTGAATTTTGTGAGGCAAATCCTTGATTAGCTGGTCTATGACCAGAATCACTAGCTTCACATACCTCATTGCAGTCGATATCAAACCGAAAGGCAACAGTTGGACCGGGCTTAGCCCCCTTGAGCACTGCTACTACACCAGTAAACCCACCTTTAGCCGGGGCGATGAACTTTTCTTTAACACCAAAATTCAATGCCCTTTGGTACTCTTCATTGTGTTTTTCATCGTTTGGCAAAAGGATGCATTTCTCTGGATCAATCACGTTCTTCCCTAATGATAACGTATAACCCCATTCAGAAAGTTTTTCAGCTATGAACCCAGTGGCATAGTATTCCAACCACCCTGGTTGAGGACATTGGTGCAATTGACGACGCCAAGCCACCGCTTCTTTGAAATATTCGTCAATGATTTCATCTTGCTTGAGATACATTTTCATTTATCACACTACCTTACTTTCAATAATTTAAAACTTAATTGCCCTTCTTTATCTCAATCCTCTCCTGCCGTACCAAAAGTGACTCCCGATATTTATTCTAATATTGCCAATAACTAACGCTAGCTCTGCGTCGACATTTTTTCATTTCGCACCTTAACAGAACTATGCGTTAATAAACTAACAGCAACAAAACAAACTAAATTAACTACCAAGGCAACAAACCCTGCATTGATATTCATTCCTGCAATTGGGAAAGGGTCCATTTTTCCCAAAATCATCGTAAATACCAATACCTCGCCAACAATTAATCCAGTATATGCACCGAGTTTGGTGGCCTTTTCCCAGAAAAGACCTAATACAATCATTGGGAAAAATTGAGTCACACCAGAGTAACCAGTGAGCAGTAAGTTAACCAACATATTGGGAAGAAATATAGCTAGGCATAAGGCGATACACGTAATCAACAATACTGCCGTACGGGCAAGAAAAGTCACCTGTTCGGAAGTCGCGTTTCGTCCAACAGTTTTGCAATAAATCCCACGTGTGCAGAGCATTGACGTAGATAAGAGCAAATCCGCAGCTGGAATCATACAAGCTAAAGCACCAGCGCCACCAACCATTCCAAGTACCCAACCAGGAAAAGTTTCTCGAACAATTGTCATAAACGCCATATCAGGCGTTTTTAATGGTTCATTTAGAACTAATAAGGCTGTAAAGCCAGCCAACATCGGAAAAAGAAAACATATTTGATAAAGGGGTAGGTAAATGGCATTATGCCGAAGGACGTTAGGATCACGAGCACTAAAGCTATTTGGTACAAAATGTGGCCACATATAAAACCCTAATCCCGTTAGCATTAACGTAGACATAGTCCAGCTTACGTCAAAATTCGTAGTAGCTCCCGGTAATGTCAGAAATCCTGGTTTAGCCGCATCCAATGCTTCAAACATTCCGCCGACACTACCAAAATAATGCATTGGA
>JAQSXM010000435.1 GCA_029256645.1 Sporomusa sp.
AGATTGTTCGTAATCATTTGCCAGCCTCCTCTTTATCTCTTAGTTGCCCCCAACAAGTTGTATCACTGAATAAGCGACTTCACGCCCATTCACCAGCAGCGCAATCCGGTGCTCGCCCGGATAATGACGCCGGGTTGTCAGATCTGACCAGCTGTGGGTGCGTATCCCGGTAAGGTGCGCCCCGCCAAGTACTGTTTTGTCGGACAGCAGGAATAATTTGCGAGATGTATGCCCTCTGGCCTTCACAAAGTCGACCCCATATTCGATACGGATACGCACTGGCTCGCCATCTCTGATATCAAGCTCATACCGCAGCTCGCAACTGCCACCGCCCAAGACTACAGCTGGTTCTGCCGCCAAGGAAGCCCTGGTCGTGAGTGCCGCTGCGCCTGTCGGTTCTGCGTAACCGAACAGAGCCAAGGCCGCCGGATCGGCCTTGCGTATCAAGGTGCGGCAGCCGTGACGCACAATCCAGTCGGTTTGCGGCTGCAAGCCTTTCCAACGGCAGGCCGTCGCAAGCACAACTACCGGATGATCCTTGGCAATGTCATTTAGGTTGTTAGCAACGCTCTTGCGCACATAAGGCGACAGATCTGCCTTCAACAGTTCCAGCACACGCAGAACAGGTGCAGGGTCACGCTTGAACATAGGAAGCGCCTCTCCCCATGGCAAACGGGGGCGGCAGCCCTCACTTGCCAGCCGCCGGACATGCTCATTGGGATGCTTTGCCCACTCCTCCATCTGACGCATCATCCGCTCTGGATCACGCAGCAGAAATGGCCGTACGGCAAACTCGGCAGATGATTTCACCGTAAACCGTTCCAGCGCTTGCATGGAAAGACCCCAATGTTCCTCCGCCTGGCCAAATACTGCTACAAAATCCGGGAAGAACAGGTACGGAAATCCAATGCACTCTGCATCAATGGTAAACAGGACGGCCAGAGCCTCTTCGTAGCGGTTAGGCAAGTATCGCCCAAGCGCCTCGGTAATTCGCCGCATACGGGCTTTCAAGGCAAGTTTGTCCCATTCCAGGCTATCACCAGTCAGCGTCGCAATGAATCCCGCCGTATCAAAAGCGGGATAAGCAGCGCGTACTTTCACGCTGAAATTCTGCAAAAACTCCTTACTGTATATGGCCTTTAAAGGTTCCGTCACTGCCACTCCCTCCTATGATCAAACAATTGTCAGCCATCTAGATCTTAACCTAGTAATCTTACTCTTTTAATTGACAAATGATAATCAAGCAGGGTGGACATCAGAGTACATTGCTTCTGGTCAACCTGATGAAATCTAAATCATTGCTCACCACCTCGTGTTTTTCTTCATTATACACAAGCTAATGAGACAACTATATGTCATATTTAAATTTATGCTTCATAGAATTTTAAGGCTTGTCTCATACGACTAGCAATAGCTTGCCTGACATGTTCCGGTTTTAATACCTCAACAAAGCTGCCAAAAGACAGAATGTAGCTGTAAATCCATTCGGCTTCAGGAAAATCAACCTCTACGGTAAAGCTTCCATCAGCATTCTTGATAATATATGAATCATCAAATTCATCATAAAGGCGATTTAAAACATTTTCCTGAAATCGCAACTTTAGTCGAACAAACGGGTTTAGAAAATCTCCTTTGTCAGTTGCGTCTGGCTCTGGCAATTTCTTTTGCTCAAATATCGCTGCTGTTACTTCTACGTTTTTTAAGCGTGAGATACGAAAAGTCCTGTGATTTTTACGCTCCTGGCAATAGGCAATCAAATACCAAGCACTTCCCTTGAAGATAAGCTTTTGGGGCTCTGCCAAGCGGTTGCTGCTCTTACCTTCGGCATCCACGTAGTCAAAACGGATAACATTTCGCTGCAGCATAGCCCTTTTTATATCATTAAATTTGTTTCTTTCATTTGGCATACTGCCCCACTGGGAGAAGTCAATCTCTACCCAATCAGTGTTAGGTGCATTTTTGAAGAGTGACCCCATTTTTTGCAGCACCATGTCAAGCTCAGGGTATTTAGTTACTTGCAGGGTTTTGACCGCTAACAGCAGGCTTTCACGTTCCTGATCGGAAATAAGCGCTCTATTGATTGCATAGTCTTCTAGAAGTGATATACCGCCACCATTGCCTTTGTTCGTATATACAGGCACGCCGGTTGTAGAGAGAATATCAATATCCCGGTAGATTGTCCTTGTGGACACACCAAAACGCTCAGCCAGCTCTTTAGCAGTAACCACTCGTTTATTGAGTAAAATTGTTGTTATCTCGAATAAGCGATTTATTTGCATTTTACATCACCAATATAATTATAGCATCAAACATGACAATTATTTTGTCACATTTGATGCTAATTTATCCACCAGTACATCAGTTACTTTATATACGTAATGCAATTAGGCGTAACACTCAAGGACTGGGGGCCTTGTTCAGTCATGACAAAGCTGCTTTCAATCCCAATTGCCCCTTCAGGAAACACAAACTTAGGTTCCAGTGCAAAAGTCATCCCAGGCATAACCGGGGTAGTAAGCCCCTTAGCTAAAATCGGCCATTCATCAAGCTCTAAACCGATTCCATGACCAATAAACTTGACTCGATCTTCCTTGTAACCCATAAAATTATCTTTGTATCCCAGTTCTTCGGCCAGTTTAACGGCCAGTAAATATGGGTCTTCGGCCGGAATTCCGGGTTTCATAGCCTTAATTATTTCCGCTTCTATCAGCAATGCAGCTTCATATGCCTTTACTAGGTGCGGGGTAAGTTCTCCGATACAAAAAATTCTGGTCTGATCACCGGTATAGCCCTGAAGTACACAAGTGTAATCAACATAGATTACTTCATTACGGTTTATCCTTTTCCAGCCGGCGCCTTGAGGCTGGGACGGGCTAACCCCCATGCCGCCAACCGGGCCATCAAAGAAACTGGGGAATGCGCCACTGTTGCCAGTACATAGATTGCCAAAAAATAATTCCTGGTTAAATGCCCGCATTTTACAGCAATTCGAATAACCGCGTTTACGCATTTCAGCCTCAAACAAAGCAGCCGCCTCAATCTCTA
>JAQSXM010000436.1 GCA_029256645.1 Sporomusa sp.
GAGCATGAAACTGTTAATACAGGTCGGTTTGGCGGACAAGTCCGATTATAAGCCTGGCCGCTTAAGTACCGGGGAACAGCAACGTGTAGCGGTAGCCCGGGCTTTAATTAACAAGCCTGCACTCATTTTAGCAGATGAACCGACCGCCAGTCTTGACCGCGACAATGTCAAGCTTGTACTTGATTTGCTGCAGACACTGTGTGTAGAGAACCATAGTACCCTGCTGCTGGCCACGCATGACAACGAGGTCATGGCCAGCTTCCCCCGCATATATGAAATGCGCCGTCCTGGGAGGAATATTTCATGATTCATTTGCTAATTGCCTGGCGAAACCTTTGCCAAAAACCATTGCACAGTCTATTGTCCATAGCTGTTGTGGGAACAGCTATGGCTATGACCCTCATCGTTATGTTGCTGGCTTCAAGCATACAGCAGGGGCTTATCCAAGCTACAGAACCCTTTGACCTGATTATTGGTGCCAAGGGCAGCCCAAATCAGCTTGTACTTAATACGGTATTTCTCCAGGATGTGCCTATTGGCAATATCGACTACTCCCTCGTTAAAGAACTGTCAGCTAATTCACTGGTGGAATCAGCTATTCCTTTCGGGTTTGGCGATAATTATCATGGTTACCGGATGGTCGGCACTGAACAGGCGATCTTTGAGCACCGCAGCAAACCAGATCTATTACCCTGGATTCAACTAGACCGGGGAAATCCGTTTCGTGCTGAATACGAGGCAGTTATCGGCGCAAAAGTTGCCAAGGATACCGGTCTTAAATTAGGAGACTCTTTTACGTCTTCACATGGCGTAACCGGTGGCGAGGCTCATACCAACAAGTTCACAGTGGTAGGAATTATGAAGCCGCTCCTTGGACCTTACGATCAGGCTATACTAGTACCGCTTACCAGCATCTGGAACATCCATCATCATGAATCGAGTGATGTCCCAGACCATACCGGGTCTCTACAACATGTGGAAGATAATAACGAACTTGACCATAACCACGCTGAGAAAGGAACAACTGCTATTCTTGTCAAGCCCAAGGGCTATGCCGAAGCTATGCGTTTATATCAGCAACTTCAAAAAGATCCCCACGTCCAGATTGTCTTTCCCGCACAGGTAGTGGTTCGGTTATTATCCACGTTAAGTGACAGCGAACAAATACTCAAAATCATCAGTTTTACGGTATTTGCCATGACCCTGCTGCTGGTTTCTTTTGCCCTGTACTGGTCGGCACTTATCCGCAATCGTGACCGCGCCATCTTACGGGCTATCGGTGGCAGCTGGCAGGATCTTGCCGGCATCGTATTTCTTGAAGGACTGCTGCTGGTCTGGTCCGGCGTATTGAGCGGCGTTTTGCTTGGACACAGTATTTTTTCCCTAATCGCATCCATATTGCAGCATAAAACCGCTATTGCAGTTGTTGGTACAGTTTCAATTATGGAGATTTATACAATAGCCGCCATTTTGCTGATTGCCATGTTCGCCAGTATGGTTCCAGCGATATACTCAGCCAAAACCACCATATCTACAGACCTATAACACTTCCCCCTAAACTTAAAGATTGAACCTCTTGCCTGAATTTGAATATGATATATCAGCACTTCCAAATGTGAGGTCTCAAACTATGGATTTTAAAACCATCAATAAGTTCACTCTATGGGGTTTATCATTTGGCGCTTTGATCAACTTATTTTTTTTCTATCTTGAGATAACAAGTCAGAGGTGTGATGCACAAGAGGAAAAAAAGAAAAAAGCAGCAGATAAGCAACTCAAAAATGAACTCGCTGAGTTACATAAGGAAATTTTAGCACTTAAAAATAAAGTTGATACTTTATCTGACTTCATCGGTTAGTAGCTGATTATCCTACTCGCCCCAGCAGCAGGACTTTGCCAGGTATATTAGCGAATAATATATTAGGCAGTTTATACAGCAATCTCATTGCGCTATAAACAGTTACTGTAAAGGAGGCTGAGTGGTGTTACAGGATATTATGAACCAAGTATTTTTTCAAAACAGTGTTGAAAAATATCTTATCTCATTATCGGTGTTTGTAATTGCGTTCATGGTTGTTAAACTATTTGAAAGCGCCGTTCTAAGCCGCCTAAAAAACTGGGCAGGAACTATCACAGGTAAGATTGATGTAGCGTTTCTTAGTAATCTTGAGAGAACTTTACTACCTGCTTTGTACTATGGCTCTTTCTATCTGGGGTCTCGCAGCCTAACTTTAAATAATAGCCTTAGCAAGTCCATTGATATGTTAGGGATTGTCATTCTAACAATTTCCGTAATCCGATTTATAGTTGCAGCAGTCGATTACGCACTGGAACATGTATTAAATATGAAGGAATCTACTGATAAGGAACGAAACTTTAAAGCCATTATGCCCATCTTAAAAGTGATTATTTGGGCAATCGGCTTCATATTCCTGCTTGATAACCTGGGCTTTCAGATCTCCGCTGTTGTTGCTGGTTTAGGGATTGGCGGTATTGCGGTAGCACTTGCAGCGCAGGCATTATTAGGGGACCTTTTCAGCTATGTCGCTATTGTTTTTGATCGCCCCTTTGAGCTCGGCGACTTTATTACTATCGGTGAGCATGCTGGGACCATTGAACATATCGGTATTAAAACAACCCGTATCAGGAGTCTGGGTGGCGAGCAATTGGTGCTGTCTAACTCTGATCTTACCAACTCACGCATCCAAAATTTTAAGCGGATGACTAATCGGCGAATTCTATTCAAACTGCGGGTTATGTATCAGACATCAAGCCAACAGTTGCAGGATATACCGGAAATAGTTAAACAAATTATAGAAAATATTGAAGACACTGCCTTTGACCGGGCCCACTTTACCTCCTTTGGCGATTATAGCCTTGATTTTGATGTTGTTTACTATGTTATTGGTAATGACTATAAAAAATATATGGATATTCAGCAAACTGTCAATTTAGCACTAAAAAAAGAATTTGAACAACGAAATATTGAATTTGCCTATCTTGCTAAAACCTTATATTTGCAAAATCCTATCAAGTAAGC
>JAQSXM010000040.1 GCA_029256645.1 Sporomusa sp.
TTTGCGTAGGTTGCGTTAATTCTGATACGGGTGCACTTTTAGTAATTGGCGGATTAGACGCCGGCTCCAAAGTACTGACAACAGCAAACATCAGTAGCGCTGCTACACTTAATAGCACCCCTGCTGCTAGTACCTGTCCTACATATCCAGACCGTGCCAGCTTAACAAATATTTTTCCGGACATTTAATCACCTCATGGATATTATGCCCAGTTTAACCGGGAATAATCCGCTGAGGCCTGCTGGCTTATGAGCCAAAAATATCCTTAATAGCCGTTCCTGTGTAATAGTGGGTTAATATCTGCCGGAAGTTCCAGTTTTCTTTGGCCTGGCCGTTGGCGCCGTATTGGCATAGTCCCACACCATGACCATAGCCGAAGGTTTTAAATATCAGCTTATCGCCGGCAGACTCAACGCTAAAATTTGTTGAGCGCAATTCCAGCTTTTGACGCACCTCAAGGCCTGACAAGGTTTTAGTTCCTATCCGGACTTTGTTTACCCTGCCTGATCCGGTATGATCGATAATGCCTGCAATACTGCCACTACCGCTGCTTTGAGCGGCTGCCAGGATACCGGCATCGGCCCCTAACCGGGTTTCAAGCTCAACCAGGGTTATTTCCTTGGTATCCTGATACCGCGGTGATTTTTGATCCCAGGTACAAGCCACACTTTGCAGGTAGGGATAATCAAAGCCCCATACCTCCTGGGCACTGGCGGTCTTTTCCCCGCTGGTAGAATGGAATACAGCATTAATGGGTTCACCTTTATAGGTAATGATCAAACCCCGCGTTTCGTTAGCAGCCCGGCTGACTTTTCCCCAGTACTTAGCATAATTCTGGCCCCATTTATTTCTTAGAACTGTTTCATTGTGCCAGGCCTGGCTGTCGTTATGGTCTGTAGTCACATCTGCGCCAGGATATTCACTCGAACCGGTACCGCCGAACAATGCCATGTGTTTTACGGCATAGGTGCGCGCAGCTACCGCCTGCGCTTTGAGTGCTTCAGGCTCAAATTCAGCAGGCATTTCTGCGGCCACTACCCCTTTTACATAATCCTCCAGATTCATGGAAACTATCTGTTTAATCTCATGTACATATACTTTAATCGTAATATCCTCTCCCCGGTAAACTACAGGATAATTGGCTGCTGCCGGCTGCTGGTTCCAATCGCTCAGGCCTTGCACGATGAACGCCGGAATTGCAATAACAGTAACTATAACCAGTAAGATACTATATACAACCACATACCTCACCGTCTCACCTCTTCCGGCAACACTTAGCCGTATACACATTATTAATTCATAATATGCAAACAAGCTACACGGTATGAGTGGAAAAGCAAAGCGAGATTGCCCCTGGTGGTGCAATCTCGCTCTTTGCGACGATAAGCAGTGCTTATATAATTATTAGTTCAACTAACCTACGCGTTCAATATTTGCACCAATACCGCGGAATTTTTCCACAAGCCGGTCATAACCCCGGTCAATATGATGAATATAGCCAATCTCGGTTTGGCCTTCGGCAACCAGACCTGCCAGTACAAGCGCGGCTCCTGCTCTAAGATCTGTGGCTTTAACCGGACAACCGGTTAGTTTAGTAATGCCTTCAACAACAGCACTGCGGCCATCAATTTTAATGGATGCCCCCATGCGTTTGAGTTCGTCAACATGCATAAACCGGTTCTCAAATACAGTTTCGGTGACAATGCTGGTACCCTGGGCAACCGTCATCAGCGCCATAAACTGAGCCTGCATGTCGGTAGGGAAACCAGGATATGGCAAGGTCTTGATATCGATTGAGCGGATGATGCCTGTTGCACAAACCCTTACGCCGTTAACATCTTCTTCAATATGCACACCGGCCTCTTTTAGTTTGGCAATAACTGGCTTTAGGTGTTCGGTCAGGGCGTTTTCCACATATACGTCACCACCGGTCATTGCTGCGGCCACCATATAAGTACCTGCTTCAATTCTGTCAGGAATAACGGTGTGGCAGGCACCTCTGAGTTCGGTGACACCTTCAATTCTAATCATTTTAGTGCCTGCACCGCGAATGTTGGCACCCATGTGATTAAGCATATTGGCCAAATCCACGATCTCAGGTTCTTCCGCAGGGTTTTCAATGATGGTCTGTCCCTTAGCCATGCTTGCGGCCATCATAATATTTTCGGTGGCACCAACACTAGGAAAATCCAGATAAATTCTGGCGCCTTTTAAGCCTTGGGGCGCCCTGGCTTCAATAAAGCCATGGCCCATAACAATCTCAGCGCCTAAAGCCTCAAAGCCTTTCAAATGCAGATCGATTGGCCTTGTACCAATCGCACAGCCACCTGGTAATGAAATCTTGGCACAGCCTTCCCGCGCCAACAACGGACCCATTACCAGAAAGGATGCCCGCATTTTCCGTACAAGCTCATAAGGGGCTTCGCAGGCAATAATATTGGAGCTGTCAACATATAATGTTCCCGGTTCAATTTTTACCGCCGCGCCTAAATGCTCAAGCACTTCGGCAATCGTACGGACATCTTCCAGGTCTGGTATCTCTTCCAGGGTGCTGGGAGTTGTCCCCAGCAGCGTTGCCGCAATTACCGGCAGCACAGCATTTTTCGCGCCACTAACTTTTACTGTACCAGAAAGGCGATTGCCCCCTCGAACAATTAATTTTTCCACAAAAGTTTCCTCCCACCACAGGTTAGCAAAATGTATAAAGACTGTTGCAAAAAATCTTCAAATGCCTGGCAGTCTACAGTTGTCCTATAATAGTTTATCATTACCCAATTCGCGAAGCAAGTGGCCTGCGACGTATAATAAATAAAATAAAGCCGATATCTTCATTTTTGCCAGTATTTAGGCACGTTATTCAATGTAAATTATGGTGAGATAAGAAAAGCCGCTAACGCAGTCTTTTGGCTTTGCACATATCAAATAATCTTGGAATACAAGGGAATGGTTTTACTTTTGGCATTGCCCCAAAAGTAACAAAAAGTCTAGGCCCGAAGCCTCCAAAAGCTAAAAGGCCGGGGGGTTACCGGGGTTGCGGGGTCGCCGTCTCCTTGCTCAAACCGGGTATTGACCTTGGCTCCCCTTGTTTTATAAGGACTTTCAGCCTCTCAAAACCTATAAATTCTGATACATTAAAGAGAAATGAGATTATTCCGCAGTGGAATAATCTCATTAATTTGTTTTAACCTAATTTCTTTTCGGCAACTCTCAAACGCGTCATCGCACGTTTAAGAGCAATCTCAGCACGATGAACGTCAACATCAGCGGTTGTTCTTAGCCGCGCTTCGGCCCGCTCTTTGGCGGCCGCAGCACGTTTGATATCGATTTCCTCGGGCAATTCGGCGCAACTTGCCAATACGGTTATCTTCTGCGGACGAACCTCAATAAAGCCGCCACACAGTGCCAGTTGTTCCTCGCCTTCGTCCTTTATAATTCTAAGTGGCCAGACATCAAGGCCGGCGATCAGCGGGGCATGACCTGCCAAAATGCCAAGGTCGCCGTCAGTCGCTCTGGCGATTACCATATTGACATCTTCGGAATAGACCATCCTGTCAGGAGTAACAATATCCAGCCGAATTTTATTGGCCATATATTATTCCCCCTTCATTCTCTGAGCCTTTTCCACTGCCTCGTCAATAGTACCTACCATATAGAAGGCTGTTTCCGGGAGTTCATCATGCTTGCCGCTTAAGATTTCCTTAAAGCCGCGGATTGTTTCTTTGAGCGACACATATTTACCAGGTGAACCGGTAAATGCCTCGGCAACGAAGAATGGCTGGCTCAGGAATCTCTGGATTTTTCTTGCCCGGGCTACAGTTTGTCTGTCTTCATCAGACAATTCTTCCATGCCCAGGATGGCAATAATATCCTGAAGTTCTTTATAGCGTTGCAGCACTTCCTGTACGCCGCGGGCTACCTGATAATGCTCTTCGCCTAACACATGCGGGTCCATAATCCGGGAGGTGGAGTCCAGCGGATCAACAGCCGGGTAGATACCAAGCTCCGAAATTTGACGGGACAGTACTGTGGTGGCGTCAAGATGGGCGAAGGTAGCTGCCGGCGCCGGGTCTGTCAGGTCATCGGCCGGCACATATACAGCCTGAACCGAGGTGATTGAACCTTTTTTGGTTGAGGTAATCCGTTCCTGGAGTGCACCTACGTCGGTACTCAGCGTAGGCTGATAGCCTACCGCCGACGGCATCCGGCCTAAGAGGGCGGAAACCTCGGACCCGGCCTGAATGAAACGGAAGATATTATCAACGAACAGCAGTACGTCCTGACCGCCGATATCACGGAAATATTCAGCCATTGTCAAACCGGTAAGGCCCACGCGCATGCGTGCTCCAGGTGGTTCGTTCATCTGACCATAAACAAGGGCTGTCTTGTCGATAACGCCTGATTCAATCATTTCATTCCACAGGTCGTTACCTTCACGGGTACGTTCGCCTACGCCGGCAAATACCGAGTAGCCGCCATGCTCTGTGGCAATATTACGGATAAGTTCCATAATAAGTACTGTTTTACCTACACCGGCTCCGCCGAACAAGCCAATTTTACCACCTAACGCATACGGGGCAATCAGGTCAACAACCTTGATGCCTGTTTCCAGTATCTGCGTAGAGGTTTCCTGGTCTTCAAACTTTGGTGCCGGCCGGTGGATTGGCCAATAATCATCAGCAGTCACTGGCTCGGGGTTTTTATCAACTGTTTCACCAAGTACATTAAATACCCGGCCTAAAGTCCCCTTACCAACTGGAATTTTAATGGGCGCCCCGGTATCTACTGCCTTCATGCCGCGAGTCAGGCCGTCAGTAGAAGACATGGCTACACAACGGACGGTGTTATCGCCCAAGTGCTGCATTACTTCTGCAGTCAGCTTAACCTGCACATCTCCAACTGCTTCGTCAATTGTGACAGCATTATATATAGCAGGCAGTTTCTCCGGGGGAAACTCAGCGTCAATAACAGGACCGATAACTTGAATAATTCTACCGATATTCACTAGGGTTTCCCCTCCTTAACTTCTTCAACCTTCTACTTAAGCGCCTCAGCGCCACCGACAATCTCGGAAATTTCCCGGGTAATGGTGGCCTGGCGAACCTTGTTGTAGTTCAGTGTCAGTTTGGAAATAAGTTCTTGCGCATTATCAGTAGCCGAACCCATTGCAGTCATCCGGGCGCCCAGCTCACTAGCCGCTGATTGTAAAAGCGCACCGTAAATAACTGTCTCCAGGTAGCGCGGTAGAAGCAGACTAAGAACTTCACCGGCCGACGGCTCAAATATGTACTCGGTCTGGGGTGTTTCCTCCCCTTCGCCGATTCCGGCTACCGGCAACAATTTGATCGTTGTTGGCTTCTGATTAATAGGCGAATAAAAATGGGTATATGTCAAATAAATCTCGTCATACTCACCTGCTGCAAACTTTTCAGCCATAAGCTGTGCCAGCATGACAGCATTGTGATAGGACGGTTTCTCCGAAAAACCGGTGTACTCGCCGTCAATATTGTAACCACGCCGTTTAAAGTAATCACGGGCTTTACGGCCCACAGTCACCAGCTTGGCGTTGTCTTTGCCGCGTACCAGCGGTAAAACCTCTTTAACGAGATTGGACGAGTAGGCCCCCGCCAAGCCTTTGTCAGCACTTAATACCAGATAACCAATCTGTTTCGCTTCCCGCACCTCAAGCAGTGGGTGGGAAGCATCACGGGCATTGGCGGCTACACTGGTCAGTACCTCTTTAATCTTATCAGTATAAGGCTTACTGGCAATGGCCCGTTCCTGCGCCCGGCGCAGCCGGGCAGCAGCAACCATCTTCATGGCTTTGGTGATCTGCTGGATGTTCTTTACACTTTTAATGCGACGGCGGATATCTCTGGCGCTAGCCATACATTATCACCTCGCCGCTTCAACTTTAACAAAAGTGTCTTTAAATTCTTTAACAGCTTTTTTAATAACCGCCTCGGTGTCAGCATCAAGAACTTTCTTCTCTCTGATGGTTTTAGCCACTTCGGCATAATTGCTGCGCATAAATTTCAGGAAGTCTTGTTCAAACTTAGTGACATCCTCAATCGGCACATCATCAAGGCAACCATTAATACCGCTATAGATAACCATAACCTGTTCTTCGACAGGCATCGGTACATATTGCGGCTGTTTCAGGATTTCCATCATTCGCTGACCACGGTCAAGCTGGGCCTTGGTAGATTTATCAAGGTCAGAGCCGAACTGTGCAAATGCTGCCAATTCCCGGTATTGTGCCAAGTCCAGACGCAAGCGTCCGGCAACCTGTTTCATCGCTTTAATCTGGGCGGAACCCCCTACGCGGGATACTGACAAACCGGCGTTAATAGCCGGGCGGATACCCGAATAGAACAACTCGCCTTCCAGGAATATCTGACCATCGGTAATAGAAATTACGTTGGTCGGTATATAGGCCGATACGTCACCAGCCAGGGTTTCAATAACCGGCAGTGCTGTAATCGAGCCCCCACCCAGTTCACCGGACAGCTTGGCTGCCCGTTCTAAGAGGCGGGAATGTAGATAAAATACGTCGCCAGGGTACGCCTCACGTCCGGGAGGACGGCGAAGCAGCAGCGACATCGCGCGATAAGCTACGGCATGTTTGGACAAATCGTCATACACGCACAGTACGGCGCCGCCTTTATACATGAAGTATTCACCCATGGTAACACCGGCGTAGGGCGCCAGATATTGCAGCGGTGCGCTGTCAGAAGCGGTAGCCACGACAACAATGCTGTATTCCATAGCGCCAGCCTCTTCCAGGGTCTTAACAACCCGGGCTACTGTGGATGCCTTTTGGCCAATGGCGACATAAATACAAACTACACCCTGACCTTTTTGGTTAATAATAGTATCAATAGCAATCGCTGTCTTACCGGTACCACGGTCACCAATGATCAGTTCGCGCTGACCGCGTCCGATAGGAACCATGGAGTCAATGGCTTTAATGCCTGTCTGCAACGGCTCTTTTACCGACTGTCTGTCAGCAATGCCTGGTGCACGGTATTCAACCGGACGGAACTCGGTGGTATTAATCGGGCCTTTGCCGTCAATAGGCTGACCAAGGGCGTTAACAACACGGCCGACCATGGCTTCACCTACAGGAACCTGCATGATACGCCCGGTCCGGCGTACAGTGTCGCCTTCCTTGATCTCAATCTCGCCGCCCAATAATACGGCACCAACATTATCTTCTTCCAGGTTTAAGACCATGCCAAATACTTCATGCGGAAACTCTAATAATTCGCCGGCCATGGCCTTTTCCAAACCGTGGATCCGGGCGATACCATCGCCTACTTCGATAACGGTGCCGATATCGTCAACATTGAGGTCTACCTGATAATGCTCAATCTGTTGTTTGATAATCGCCGTTATTTCTTCTGGCCTCATTTTCATAAGTTAAGATCTCACCCCAATCATAAAGTAGACTCAGCTTCAGACAGGGATATAGCCTGTCTGAACTATAGTCGACCTTATCCGGGGACTTAGCCGTCTGGACTGCCCCTGGCAAGGGGAGTCTTCGACCGGCCTGGTCATCGGATAAAGTCCTCGGCTATACGGCAGTGACTTGGTTCGTCAAAAGCGCAGCTTTAAGCGCCTTAAGCTGACGGGCTACGCTGCCGTCAATCAGTTTATCACCAATTTTAACAACTACACCGCCGAGCAGTTCTTGATCTATGCTTGTCTTGAGTACTATGTTCTTGCCGGTAACCTCGCTAAGTTTTGCTGCAAGCGCTTCAAGCTGTTCTGCGCTTAGTTCTTTGGCAGTAAAGACTTCGGCCTCGGCAATATTTCTGGCCTCATTGGCCAGGCGTATGTACTCGCGGATAATGGCTGGCAATGCCGGCTCGCGACGTTTATCAATCAGGAGCAGCAGGAAATTCTGGACAAAACCGTCCAAATCCCCGGCAAAAACCCGGTTGATTGTCTCTTTTTTAGCTGGAGCCGGTACAAGCGGATGATATATAAGTGTCGCCAAATCAGCATGCCCGGCAATGGTGGCGTCGACCAGCCTAAGCTGTTTCTCCACGTTGTCGAGCAGCGCTCTTTCGCTGGCAATTTCATATATGGCCTGTGCATATTTGATCGCCAACTTATTGGTTAGCATGGCAAACCACCTATTTTCTTGCCATCCAAGTTAGTGATAAAGTCATCAACAATCTTGGCATTGGCGGTATTGTCCATGTTCTGGGCAATAATCTTGGAAGCAGCGGCAACGGCTAGCGTTACAACCTCACCTTTAAGTTCGGCGATGGCGAGATCACGTTCGCGGGCAATTTCTTCCTGCGTGGCTTTTAACAGCCGTGCGCTTTCTTCGCGGGCTTCTTTCAACATTTCTTCCTTGGTCTGTTCAGCCAGCTTGGCGGCCTTTTCAACAATAGCCTGGGCCTGGGTACGAGCTTCGGCCAGTTGAGCAAGATATTCCTGTCTGAGTTTCTCAGCAGCTTGCTTCTCCTGTTCAGCTGTTTCCAGACTGTCAGCAATTTTGGCCTGCCGGTCAGCTAGCGCCTGCATCAGCGGTTTGTATGCCACTTTAGTTAAGATAGCAACAAGTATAAGAAAATTTATAATTTGCGCTATAAGCGTCGCATTCAAGTCAACCAATTGAGGGCCCCTCCTCTTTCCGGCGTATAAGGGGAGCGCTGGCAGAAAGCAGCATAAGCTTCTGCCAGTCGCCCGATAACGCTTTGATTACTTAATAAACGGATTGGCAAATACAAGTACGATAGCAATAACCGCTGCAATAATAGGAATAGATTCAATCAAACCTACTGAAATCAGCATGTTTACAAGAATAGTTCCTTTTGCTTCCGGTTGTCTGGCCATACCCTCAATTGCCTTAGCGGTAACGGCACCGTCACCGATACCGGCGCCAATGGCGGCCAGTCCAATAGCCAAACCCGCTCCAATAGCAGAGGCTGCAATAATAATAGCTTGTTCCACAAAAAACTCCTCCTTTTTTCTTTTGTGCAATTATGAGCATTCATTTTTATCAAAAAGTTAGTGGTGCTCGTCTTGCAATGAATTTGACAGGTACGACATGGACAGCATGGTAAAAATAAATGCCTGAACAATGCCGACAAATACACTGAAGGCCAACCATGCCGTAGGTATAACATACGGCACCAGCATGCCCAGGACAATGAGTAGAATCTCACCGGCCAGAATATTACCAAATAGACGGAAAGATAAGGTAATCGGTTTGGCCAGTTCTTCGATTATGTTGATAATGACAAAGGGGATATAGGGCTCAAAAAAATGTTTGAAATACCTACCCGGACCCCGATTCATAATACCAAGAATATGTACAAGGATAACAACCATCAACGCTAGACCCAGTGTTGTGTTAATGTCATTGGTTGGCGAGGTAAATCCCGGCACCAGGCCCTGTTCGTTGCCAACAACCAAAAATAAAAACAGGGTAATAATCAACGGCGCCAGCTTTCTCCCCTTTGGCCCCATGGTGTTGTCAATCTGTTCCAGCAGGGCGGTAATAATCATTTCCAGGAAATTTTGCCAGCCCCGTGGAACAATCTCCAACCGGCGGGTAGCAATCACTGCCAGGATTATGACAATGCCCATGGCCAGCCATGTCATGTATAAGGTGTCGAGATTAAAGGTAAGACCGGCAAAATGTGCCAGCTTATGTCCGCCAATCTCATGGCCTCCTCCACCATGTCCCATACTTTCGCTTTCACTCCCTTCCTGATTTAAGATTGGACTTGCCTACATTTGCTAAAAGTCCTGAAATCACGGTAATTACGGCATTAATCATTAATACTATGTGAAGTGAGAATAATCCCACTACTGCCGCCCAAAAATCAATACCAGGCACATATATTGACAAAACCAGCATAGAAATTGCAAAACTGAACCGGATGAGCCAGCCGGCGCGCATTGAGGCGATTGCCTTCTCAGGCGGCAGTTCGGCACTTTGCTTTACCCGGCGGCACATCAGGAGAAAGTAGATTACACTCCCCGACCAGCCTGTCAATAAACCAGGTATAATGAATACTTTATTTGACATAAAAGCACCAAGGGTTATAAAAAAACCCCAGGCTCCCAGATGTACCAGTGTTCGCCGCATCTGCACAGCGAAATCGTCAGCAAAACCGGTTTTAAACACTTGTCCTCCTAAGCTGTTGACAAACAGACAGCTGCTTATGAACAGTCTCACTTAACAATCTTTTTATAGGTGCCCCATAACCCCGCAGCCATACCCAGCACAATACCGCCTACAGTAAACCAGGGAGATGAGCCTAAAAGACTGTCGGCTGAGCGGCCTAGAAAGAGTCCGACAGCTACAGCTGCCGCCATATTAAGCCCGATAGATCCGGCGAGACCAAAGGCTGACCATAGCTCATTATTTTTGCCGGCCATCTCTTCACCTCTTATAGTCAGGCATCTTAGAGCTATTATAACCATCACAACATGGAGCTATTATTTCTGGCGAAAATACCAAAAAAGGCCGGTATCCACTCTGGCTATTCTCTTTCAACGGGCAAAACTCCTGCATAGAAATACAGGAAACAATAAATTTTTAACATATATATAGCAAAATTTGCATATTTCTGAGCTAAATATTACTAAAAGTAAACTCATCAGGGCGGCTGTCCACTACACCATACTTGTGTAAAATCGCTTTGACAATCCGCCTGGAGGCCTGGCCATCGCCATAGGGGTTAACCGCATTGGCCATCTGCTGATACTCATTGCAGTTAACAATCAGCCCCTGGGTTTCTGCATATACACGGTCCCGGTCTGTGCCGATCAGTTTGACAGTACCTGCTGAAACCGCCTCAGGGCGTTCAGTAGTGTCTCTTAAAACCAATACCGGCTTGCCGAGGGCTGGCGCTTCTTCCTGAATACCGCCTGAATCAGTAAGCACCAGATAAGACCTGGCAATCAGATTGGCAAAGGGCTGGTAGTCTAGTGGGTCAATCAGATGAACCCGGTCAAGCTCGCCCAGTTCTTCCTGAACAACCTGACGGACAAGTGGATTCTTATGTACCGGAAAAACAATCTCCACATCAGAATGAGCAATAACAATATCTTTCAGCGCCTGATATACATGGCGCATTGGCTCGCCTAAATTTTCCCGCCGGTGGGTTGTTACCAGTATAACCTTGCGGTTGGCGTAATCAATATCCTGGAGCAGTTGGTCAGTAAACCGGTAATCCGCATCAACAGTGGCCTTCAGGGCATCAATGACCGTATTGCCGGTAACAGTGACTGCCTCCGGACAGACATTTTCCTGCAGCAGGTTTTGCCTGGCCGTAATTGTTGGCGCAAAATGGATATCTGCCAGTGAACCTGTCAGCTTGCGGTTCATCTCCTCCGGGAAGGGTGACTGCTTATTGCCTGTACGAAGGCCGGCCTCAACATGACCGACTGTTGTCTGGTGATAGAAGGCCGCCAGCGCTCCGGCAAAGGTGGTGGTGGTATCACCGTGAACAAGCACAATATCAGGTTTCTCGGCAACAAGTACCTGATTAAGCCCATGCATGGCCCGGCAGGTTATATCAAACAGGGTCTGCCCCTTACTCATAATATCCAGATCGTAGTCAGGCCTAATCTTAAACAGATTCAGCACCTGGTCAAGCATCTCGCGGTGCTGGGCAGTAACTGCCACCACCGGGGTTATATACTCAGGGTATTTCGATAATTCCAACACAACAGGCGCCATTTTTATCGCCTCCGGCCGTGTACCAAAGACAGTCATCACTTTAATGCGCGACATAAAGATTCTCCTCTCGGTTGGCATCAAGTGGAAAAATTCACTTATGCCGTAGTATAGCATAGGGCGGGCAAAGATTGCCCGCCCTATAACCTTGCGAAATTGCGTTATGAACGCGACTCAGGCCTAATGGCTTTTCACTGAGTCGGTGCTTTTAAGCACACCCTCATTGTTTTTTAGCACACCAATCTTCTTGGCCCCCAAAATGGCAACTGTAATGATTGACAGCAAAATCAACGCGGCATACACTTTGCTTACTTCAGTCAGGGCGATGGCACTTACGCCTAAACAACCACTGATCACATACATGAGCAATACAGCCTGTTTTTGGCTTAAGCCCATTGCTAACAGGCGATGGTGAAAATGACCCTTGTCCGGCTTAAAAATCGGACGCCCGCTCATATAGCGGCGGATAATGGCAAACGCGGTATCCATAATTGGCAGCCCCAGTGCCACAATTGGCACCACCAGCGCGATGGTAGCTGCGCTTTTTACTGTCCCCAGTATCGAGACCGCAGCCAGCATATAGCCTAGGAACATACTCCCGGTATCACCCATGAAGATTTTAGCGGGATTAAAGTTGTGCTGTAAAAAGCCCAGCGCACTGCCAGCCAGTGCGGCAGTCAAAATCGCTACTGTCCAAAGGTTCTGTTCCAGCGCCACTAAGAGAATGGTCACTGACGCAATTGTCGAAACCCCGGCAGCCAGTCCGTCAAGACCGTCAATCAGATTGACAGTGTTAGTCAGGCTGACGACCCACATAATAGTGAGCGGAATGGATAAATAATTAACATAAATCATGTCACCAAATGGATTTGTCAGCCATTCGATGCGGATATCAAACATAATGAGTACAGCGGCAGCCACGATCTGACCTAACAGTTTAACTTTTGCCGGTAATTGCTTTAAATCATCAATAATACCAACTGCCAAAATAACAGTGCCGCCTAATAGCAGCCCCCAGATTTCATGATTGATGCGCATGCTGGACAGCACGGCCAACACAAAACCAAAATATATCGCCAGTCCGCCCATACGGGGGATTGGAATGGTATGCACTTTACGGGCGTCAGGAGCATCAAGCGCCCCTGCTTTAATGGCCAGATCCTTAACATGGGGGGTGATAAAGTAAGCTGCTGCCAAAGCAACAGTAAAAGCCACCACATATGTTTGCATATGCTAACACCTCTTTTCTACGCAACACCCATTGTACCTCATGTGTGTAAAAGTTGTCAATCGGCCCTTAGTCGCCAAATCGTCCTCTAGCGGTATTATTTTCATTACCAATAACTATATGCGCCATATATATGCAGTATACCTCGATTTAACGCGCCTTTATACCATTTTCTTAACAGTAGCCTTTACGGCGCAGCTTGTCCACGTGTGTGGCAACAAGTGCAGGTATGTTTACAGCATGCCGTTCAGCCAGGATATACATCATTGTAAAGCAGCACTGGGCAACATCAAAAAGCTCAAGGGCAGCCCCTCGGTTCACCTCATTAATGCTGAGACTGGCTTGTTCCCCTGACGCACCGGCATACTTGCCAAGAAACTGGGTCAGTTCACCGAGTTCTTCCTGGATCTTGCAGACAGTTGTCAGCAGGGTAACATCATCAATATGCAGATGCGGCAGGCTGATGCATTTATAGTTGCCGCCATGCAGATTTTTTATCGTGGCAATGCGGTAACTCTGCTTGTCGTCATACACGTATCCTTTTTCAAACAGTTTATCCAGATGCTCACCAATCAGGCTATCGGCATCAATACTGAACGAGTCTTCCATAACAAAAATCATTGTCACGCAGGTCTGGGCGACATCTAAAAGCTCTTCTTTAACATCAGCAAGCAGGGCCACTGCTTCAGGCCGCGCACTCAATTCATCTGGAGTCAGTTTTTCCCATGGCATAAATTTGAGCACAGCCCGGGCCAGTTCGCCAGCCTCTTCCATAGCCTTTAAGAGGGTTGAATCAAGTGTCGGAGTCAAAGACTCCAGTTTCGGTAAGTAAATCGCTTCTACCATGCATATTCTCCTATAGAAAGGCCGGTTTATGCATCCCAGAAAATCCGGACACTAAACCAGCCTCAGATTATAAATCAAAATTTCGCCAAAATTTGCTGGAATCCTTCCTACTCACCGGATTTTTCCGTTTAAAAAGAAAAGCTGCCCGGTAGTGCCAGGCAGCAATAGGTTACTATATACAACGCGTTAAAGTTTTGCAGGCGGGTGGTGTGTTGGCAAAAGCGGAAGTCAAGCGCCAGCGGTGGAGCGTTGTCAATGCACCACCCGCCTG
>JAQSXM010000041.1 GCA_029256645.1 Sporomusa sp.
ACATGCGCAAATGTTCCCACACCGGCGTGAGCAAATTTTAGCTGACCGGGATGTTTTTTTGCATGGGCAATTAGGTCAGCAAGCGTTTGCCAGGGTTGTTCAGCCTGAACCGCCAGTACCATCGGCAAAGCAGAGACCTGAGCAATCGGGCTTAATGCAGTAGGATAATCGTATTTGCCTGACCCGTATTGTGTTAGCAATAACATATCAATAGCAACTACGCCAATTGTGTAGCCATCCGGGTTGGCTCCAGTCAGTTCATTCCAACCAACAGTGCCTGCTCCCCCTGGTTTATTCATAACAACTAAGGGCTGTCCTAAATATTTAGGTGCAAATCTTTCCATTGTTCGAGCTGTTAAATCCATACCTGACCCGGGACTGAAAGCTACAATTACATTAATAGGTTTTTCCGGGTACTTGGTAACGGTAGATGCCGGTTTACTTTGCATATCGGCACAACCTCCTAATAGTACTACAAGAAGAAATAAACATATTGCCGATAACATTAGAGATTTCTTCTGCACTGCTTAGTTACCTCCTCACATTATTAACAGATGCTAACAGCTCGCCCCCCTCCGGCGCTTATTGATTTTAATAATCCAGCAGGTTGTGTTATAGAGAATGACTAGAACTCCTATTGCGAAAATGCTGCCCGCAATAGGGCGGGTAAGCATTGCCCAGATATTTCCATCGCAAATGATTAAGCCCCGTACTAATCCTTGTTCCAATCCCGGTCCCAGGATTACACCAATTAGCAACGGACCTGGTTCAAAACCTGTCCGGCGTAGAAAAAAACCGATTATGCCAAAAAGAACAATCCACACCAAGTCAGACATACTATTATTGATGGAATAAGCCCCGGTGAGGGTTAGTAAGGCGATAAGCGGCATCAAAATATTTAATGGCGTTTTGAGTAATTGGACAAAAATACCGATTAATGGCAGATTAATAATCAGTAGTAATACACTGCCAAGATACATACTGGCAATCAAACCCCAAAACAAGTCAGGCTGCTGGGTTATTAGTGCCGGGCCAGGGGTAATACCATGAATCATAAAGCCACTGAGTAAGATAGCTGTAGCACCGCAGAAGGGCAGTCCCAAAGATAATAAAGGGATCATAGTGGCCGAGATAGCAGAGTTATTTGCTGACTCCGGTCCGGCTACCCCCTCAATAGCACCATGGCCAAATTCAGACGGATTTTTGCTGAAGCGTTTTTCCAGAGCGTAAGATACAAAACTGGAGATTGTTGCTGCTGGACCTGGTAGTAAACCTACCAGAAACCCGACAATACCCCCACGAAACATTGGCGGGACTGAGCGACGCCACTCTTCGCTGGTAGGGTATAAATCCCGCAACCCTATTGATGGCAGGCTGGGAGGAGTAGTTGGCTTTGTCATCACGGTGAGAATTTCCCCAATTCCAAATATACCCATTGCTAAAATGGATAGTTCGAAACCCCTGTCAAGCTCATCAAAACCCATGGTAAAGCGGCTGATGCCAGATAAGCTATCCAGTCCAATGGTTCCGAGCATAATTCCGACGACAACCATCATTGTTGATTTGAGTGTAGAAGTACCAGTCAGATTAGTCAAAATGATTAGTCCTACCAGGGCGAGAGCAAAATATTCCGGTGGTCCAAAGGCCAGCGCTGCCTGCGCTAAAGGCGGGGCGAAAAGGGTTAATCCAATTACGCCGATGGTACTGGCGATAAAAGAACCAATCGCCGATACCGCCAGCGCCGCACCTGCCCGTCCCCGTTGGGCCATAGGGTAGCCATCCAGGCAGGTAACTACTGATGCAGCTTCGCCAGGGACGTTCAGCAGAATAGATGTTGTCGAACCACCATACTTTGATCCATAATAGATTCCGGCAAACATAATTAAGGCAGCGGTACTATTCATGCCATAGCTAAAGGGCAGGAGCAAAGCAATAGTGCTGATCGTATCAATTCCTGGTAATACCCCTACCAGCGTACCGATAATAACCCCAATAGTACAGGCCAGCAAATTAGCCGGAATGATGCTAACATAAAACCCTTGCAGCAATAGGTTCAATATTTCCATGGTTTATACCCCCATAACCTATGGTAGTGTAACTGCTAAATAATGACCAAATACAAGATAGAATATAACCGAAGTACCGGCAGCCATTGCAATAGGAACTATCCAGCCCCCGGTATCGGCTACTTTAAACAAATAAAGCAAAAAGATAAACGCCGCAGTAAGATAACCGATAGTATTTAGAATTGTAACGTAAACTAGCAGGCCAATAATGACAAAAAGGAATTTGGTCCAGTTGACTGCATCCTGTTTAATCATCTTTGGGCATTTTTGATTGATAAGAAGCACTAATGAAAACACGATACCAACAAAACCTGCCAGATTCGGGAGAAACCCGGATTTAGGTGATTCAATCGTTCCAAAAGTCAGTTGTTGAGCAGCAAACAGATAGATGATACTTCCCAGCAAAAAGGACAGGGTTATAATTCGTTCAGCCATATTTATCACCTCAGTTAGATGAGTTTACTTACTGTTCTGACTAATAGGAGTACATGATTAGGATTGCCTGAAGCCGACTGTAAAGGTTGTCCCTTTTCCCAGGCTGCTTTCAATACTCAGGGTTGCAGAATGACGTTGTACGATTTGATAACAAATCGCTAAACCTAACCCGGTACCCTGTTCTTTGGTAGTAAAGAAAGGTGTTCCCAGCTTATCCCTGATCTCAGGTGGAATACCGCCCCCACAATCCTGGATAGATAATAGAACTTTCGATTCAACTGATTCAGTATAAATGTTAATTATGCCACTGCCAGGCATTGCATCAAGCCCGTTTCGTACCATATTTAAAATAAGTTGCCGGATACTGTTCTGGTCAACAAACACATTAGGAATATCTCCTAACACAACTTTAATCTCACAATTATTACGCATAGCGTCTGCCTGCAGAAGCGGATAAATATCATGTATAATCGTATTTAAGTTTATTTCGCTAAATTCCATGGTCTTATTCTTAGCCAGTGATAAAAATTCAGTAATAATACTGTTGGCACGATCCAGCTCATCAATCATAAGATCGAAGTTTTCTTTTTGTTTTGTAAATTCTTTTTTTATACTCAGAAACTGTAAGAACCCCCGTACGGTTGTCATTGGGTTTCGGATTTCATGGGCAATGCCGGCCGCCATTTCACCGATGATGTTTAAACGGTCCAGTTTTGTCATTTTCTCTGTTTGTTCGCTGATGTGTTTTAGAATAGGGGTAAATTCCTCAATTTCACTTTCATAATTGCAAGTACGACCATCCAGAATTGATTCAGCGAATATCTGAAGATCTTTTTTTAGTTTAACAAACAACTCGCGAAACACAGCGACACATACTAATAACATGAGAAACGCACCTAAAAAAGTACTGATTGTCCTCTTCCAAATCGCCGAATAAACAGCATCCTGATTGATAGACGCAAATGCATGACCAATAATCACGCCATTTTCACTAATCGGCTTAATATAGGCAAGTGTATTTGCACCATGCCACACAACTGAGTTTTTATTTTTTAATAGTTGATCAGTATTTGCTGCATAGATTGTTTGAAGCTTGCAAGGGTTAATGCCGATAAGCAGCGAAGTGTCCCACTGGGGGCCAATGGCAACAATACGTTCGTATCGACGGGAATAAAAACCGAATTTTATCATGTTCATTGGCACAAATATATCATTCAAAATAGGGTGTAGTTCTTTATTGATGGCTAAAACCTGCTCCTGTACCGGTTGCTGAAGGCTAACATGTTGTGCAGCAATGTCCGCAAAGGAACCGGATGGCTTTTTTTGAACAAGAAACTCGGTAATAGACATAAGCAAAGCGATATTCTTATTGTTTTCTTCTTGTACATAGAGCCAATGATTATATGCGGTAACAGTGATCATCAACAACAAAACAACAAAAACTATTTTAAAGTTAAGCCTTGTTGTTAGATTGGTTTTCTTCATCGTTTCCGGCTCCTCAAAATAGTGTATACCTCACATTTTCCATTTTTCAACGTCATTGTTGCTGTCATTACATAATGAATGATATATTTTCCTTATAATACAAAATTTACCTAAATATTTAATGTATTGTTTCGCTAATAAATATCAATATCCTTCTAGGTTTATTAGAAAGTTTACGATGTGGGTTGGTTGAGGGAGCCTAAAAAACGTAAACAACTGAATTCTCAAATAGTTTAATATTGACATGATAAGGTATAAGGTATATATTAAAAACAATCGCATATGTGCATATACACGTTAATGCGCAGCTAGAGCCTCAGCTTTTTATTCAGCAAGGAGGATTTCATGAAGATATGTTTTTTGGCATGCAGCATCTATCAACCGGAACTGGAAGCAGTCTTAGCACAAATTAGAAGAGACAGGGTATTTGATTGTGAGTTAGCAGTTACTTATTTACCATTAAGGCTGCATGTTAATTTGAAGAACTTAAAAGAGGCTGTCCTTACAGCCCTGGATGAGACAATTGCAGATAAAATTATCTTGCTTTATGGCTCTAAATGCCACCCGGAATTTGGCGAGTTCTTAAAAGATCATCAACCAGTCAGGTTTGCTGAGTCTAATTGTATTGAGCTGATCCTGGGGGAGCGGATGCACGAGATTGATAATAGTTCTAAAACCTTTTACCTAACTCCCGGGTGGTTAATGAAGTGGCGGGAACTTTTTGATCGTGGTTGGGGAATCGATGAGGTTGAGCTTAGGCAGAGTTTTGGTTATTACGATAAGATATTACTCTTTGATACCGGTGTGAGTGAGATTACCGATGAAATGATACTTGAATTTTTTGAGTATACCCGGGTTCCCATTGAGGTTGAACAGGGTGGACTGGATGTGTTTAAAAGTAATATTCTGGCAGCTATCCGGACAGCAACCGCTGGGTCGGCTTGAGGGTATTATGAATAACCTGGAACTATTCAACCAGATAAAATTGAATGCTAACTATTTTTCCGTGGAAGATAGTGGTCAGAGAAACACGCTTAGTAAGCAGGTACAGCCTGTCCATAAAACCAACAATACTGCTCAGATGATCACCGAATATAACCGGCAGACATTGTTTGAGATTAAAAACAGCAAGGGCATTGCGGACATAGAGGATATTGACATTGCTGTGCTCAATGAATTCGCGGCCCGAATCGACAAGTATTTAGATAAATACGCCCCGCAGCAGGCTGATTTAAAGAAATATATCCTGCTTATTTCCACATATTTAACCTTTATTGCTAAGAAACCATTACACCCTGTGGGGCTGGAGTTCGCGGGTGGGGAACAGATCATTATTCAAGACAATAAGTTCTATTGCCCTGCTAAAAACAGAAATTTGCTTGATGAATTGTCTGTTTGCAGATACTGTGTAAGCAAAGATATCAGCGCAATAGGTGAAAACCGGTAGTACAGGCTTGCAATGGTAGGCTGCAGACCTGAAACTGATAATGGAGGTAGTCGAGATGGAAACTAACTACCGGATTGCGTGTAATAAAGACTGGCAGGATCTGATTAAAGAGATATCAGCAATAAAAAACAGCACTGTAGGTGCTGTCTTTTTATTGCAGGAAAATGCGATATGTAGTCTGAATATTACATAGGGATAAGCTTTTTAGCGTTTCATAGGTGTTATTATTCCCCGGAAATATCAGTCGATAGGTTTAGAGCAAAGGGGGAGATGCTGCGTCATTTAAGAAAACGAAAAGGGGCATTTATACGATAGGGTAATGAGCGCTTACTCTTCAGGTGAAAGTTTTGGTGGGAGTTTGGTTTCAGTTCCTCCCATACGGGCTACCAGGTAAATCAGAGCTAAAAGTGTGACTATACTGCCGGTAATTGTTGCCGGGGTTAAGTATTGACCAGGCAAATACTCGTAGAGGCCAAAGAGCCCAAACAGGATAAAGATAATGGCTGCAAACCATTTTACTGCCCGCTCAGGGATTCTTTTCCCCAGAACGATACCAATGATGATCCCAATGCCGTCAGCTACCATCATACCGGTAGTTGTTCCTAACCATACCGGGATAATTTCATTAAATTGAGCGGCTAATGCGACAGTGGCCAGCTGTGTTTTGTCTCCCATTTCGGCAATGAAAAATGCAATAGCCACTGTCCAAAAGGGACTGCGTGTACAGGCTTTGTCTTCGCCGTTGAGTTCATCCCCACGGATTGTCCAAAGACCGAAGATAATAAAGGATGCGGCTGCCGCAACCTGGATGTAATTCATTGGAATGAAATGGGTCAGGTAACTACCAACAACCACTGCAAACAGGTGGTTAAGAATAGTTGCGGCAAATACGCCCCACATGACTGTTCGCCAACAGTAGCGCGTGGCAAAGGCCATCGCCAGAAGCTGTGTTTTGTCACCCATCTCAGCAAGAACCACAAAGACGAGAGACGTTAAAAATGCTGTCATAATAAATCCTCCATAAAATGTAGTTATATATAAAAAACGAGACCTCTAGTATGACATGTTAGTCATACTAAAGGTCTCGCTAATTGACAATCGTCAACAACAGAGCCAGGTGATTTATCACCAGTATGTTGACTCTGTTCTAGAGCTACTCCCCTTTAGGAGTGTTATATTTTTCTTATCATTTTACATTAGACAAGCAGTATTGTCAATGAGAATGCTTTTACTTATTTAGGAACATATCCGTAACTTGAAATTTAATATGGCAGACTGTAGATAGATTCAATAGAAGGAGCTGAGGGAGCTTGTCTAAAACCTATAGTTACAGAAGAGGAGACTTCATAATTACTACCGACAGAAATAAGGTTGATTTAGAAAAGGTCACAGAATTTCTGGGCAAATCTTATTGGGCAAATACCCGAAAAAAGGATGTTATTGTTAAATCTATCGATAATTCATTATGTTTTTCCTTATATCACGCGGCAGAGCAAATTGGGTTTGCCAGGGTTATCACAGATTATGCAACATTTGCTTATTTATGTGATGTATTTATCCACGAAGCGTATAGAGGGCAAGAACTTGGGAAATGGTTGGTCGAGTGTATTGTAACTAATCCGTCGTTGGCTGGGTTAAGAAGATGGTCTCTTGCCACAAATGATGCCCATGGGTTGTATAAAAAGTTTGGTTTTAAAGAATTGAGTACTCCTGAAAAGTTTATGGAAGTGTTTAACCCATAAGCGATACTGCAAAAGCGGCATGAACCATTATGGAATATGGTTCATGCCGCTTTTTTAGAATGGCTATGCTATGGTGATATCGTTATCAGGTGCTAGTGGCGTCTTTCGTATGAATAAATTAGTTAAGGGTACCAGGAAAAGATAAAATGCATAGATGATGAAGCCTGTATCGGCTGATAGTGCTGCCGCTGGAACGGCTCCGGCTATATTCCAGGGGATCATCGCAGAGATTAAGATGACTGTATTCTCCATATCAACCGCCAATCGGTAGTTGCTGAGACGATTTTTTTCATAGATCCTGGAGGCAAATTGGTGAGTCAGCATTACTGCCAGGGTTTGATTGCAACTAAAAGCAGCTGTGGCGATGCTTGAGAGTATTAGTGCAGGATAAACACTGATTTTTTCACTAAGTTTTTCAAAAAAATGCTCAATTTCACTCAATAAACCAGTGCCCTCAAAAATGCCGGAATAAGCAGAAGAAATTAGCACAATAAGCGAGACTGTCAGCATGGAATATAATCCGCCACCTTGGATTATATCTGCAAAGAAGCTGTTTTTATCCATGCTATACCCTGTGGCTATATACTGGAGCAACTGAAGAAACGGTACATGTTGGATAAACAGTGCAATCAATATCCCAGATAAAATGCTGATGCTCATTGATAGCTTGACATCAATTCTGAAGGCGGCAAGAACAAGAATGATGACAGCAGGGAATAAGACAATAATGCTTATATTAAAAGAATTAGATATCGCCTGTGTAATCTGATTATCATAAAACGCCAGCGGGTTCCCAAGGGATAAATAGATATAACCTATTAGCGATAGGACAAAGGGCATGACCGAGGTTTTCGCCATGTTTTTTATGTTTATATACAGCTTGGTATTTGTCAAGACTGCTATCAGGTTGGCACTTGAAGACATGGGGGAGCACCTATCACCAAAATAAGCCCCGGCGATGATCGCACCTGCTGCCGTATTTATATCTACATTACCGCTTTTCGCCAGAACTATCAGCACTACTCCGATTGTTCCTACGGTACCGAAGGAGGTTCCAAGCAAAAATGATACCAGGCAGCATAGGAGAAAGGCCGATAATATAAAGTATTTTGCACTCATAAAGGCGATTCCATAGTACACAATAAAAGAAATCGTTCCGCAGGCCCTCCAGACGGCAGTTATTACACCAATTAACACAAAAATTTTAATAACAATAAGCGACTTCATTGAGCCGTTAAGCATCATTTTGAGCAAAGTATTCAGCGTGTAACCACGCCGGAGCGATATCAGCATAAAGCAGATAAGCCCTAACAGCAGCGGGTAAAGTATAGATACCCCGTTATAAATGCTACAAAGCAGGCAAATGAAGAAAAGAATGAATACCAGTATGGTGTCCAAGAAATCATCTCTTTCGTAGTTAGTAGGGATGTATGAACTACTTCAGCAGTTTAGAAGGTGGGACTTGCTTGTATTTTTTAAACAGGCGGCTGAAGTAGTTGCTATCATTAAACCCGACTGCCATGGCAATCTCAGTGATGTTAAGATTACTTTCAAGTAACAGGGCTACGGCTTTGTTTAAGCGAAGATGATTAATATATTCGGTCGGCGATTTACCGGTAAGATGTTTAAATAGCCGGCAAAAATAATGGGGGCTCATATTGGCCATCGAGGAAAGTTGCTCGAGGCTGAGTTTCTCAGTGTAATAACAATCCATATATTCTAACACTGGGCTAAGGCGACTTAAATTTGAGCGTTGACGGTCTTTTTCGCTCTCGCTGATCGTTTGCTCTCCATAAAAACGCAACAGCAATACCAGGATGCGGTAAATATACGCTTTAACAGCCAATTCATAGCCAAGCTCCTGACGATAGTATTCATTGATGAGATGGCGTACCTCTTCCAGCAGCTCGTTATTCTGGTCAATCTGATTGCGGAAGAGAATTCTGTTTTGCACCAGCGGCGTCATGTATTTAGTCTGGCATAGATCGATCTTATTGCTATGAATGAAGGAAAGATCAAATTCTACTACATAATACACAAGTTGAGGGGAGACATTTTCGCCATAATGCAAATCATTACTATTGATGATGATTAACTCCCCCGGCCCAACCCGAATAGGGCGGGAATTGCAATAAATTATGGCTTCGCCTTTTTCAAAATATAATAGCTCAAAATTCTCATGCCAGTGGCACTCAATAACAGTGCCTAACCGCTGATGTTCGCTGCGGTGGATGTCTACAGGGAAATCGCGATTTATACTATGCTCACACCACCAGCTATTTTTGGTGACATTCATCAAGATCACCTCTGTCAATTTTGTGCTATATTATAACAACATTGTTCATGAAACATAAGGCAACTATTAGTACAATAGTATCACACCCAATATTTTTATAGCAACTTCATGCTAAATCTTTTCACTACTTTGATGCGAGACTGCAGATTTTGGGTAGGCTGGATTGCACCTTTGGCTGTGACGGAAGCTCATAGGGGGAGAAGGATGGCTAAAATTGCTGAGATTATTGTTCGCTATATTATGAATTCCCGGGGTAATCCTATCATTGAGATAGACGTGGTTTTAGCAGATGGAACACTTGGTCGTGCCGCCGTACCCGATTATCCTTTTTGCAGCTTGTATGAAACGATAGAAATCGCTGGTGGTAATAAAAAAAGGTACCTTAGTGAAACGTTAAAGGCAAGGTTAGAATGTATAAGTAGCGTAATTGCTACCAGGATTGTGGGTATGGATGCCCTGGAGCAGGCCGCAATTGACTCTATTCTGATGGAGTTAGCTGGTGTGTACCACAAAGATATTATGGGGGCTACTACCAGTCTTGGGGTCTCTTTGGCTGTGGCTAAGGCGGCTGCTGCATCGCTCAATAGGCCGCTCTACCGGTATCTTGGCGGCTTGAATACCATGCAAATGCCTGCACCGATGATGACTATGTTAAATGGGGGCAACCATAATTTCAACAATCTTGATTTCCGGGAGTTTATGCTTGTACCAGTGGGAGCAGTCTCTTTTGCCGATGCCCTTTTAATGTGTAACGATGTGTATGATATCCTAAAAAGCATCCTTGAGAGTTGTGGCCGGAGTATCTGCCTTGGCGAAACGGGAGGAATTGCGCCTAACTTAGTGTCCAACGAAGAAGGGGTGGCAGTGCTTCTCCAGGCTATTAAGCAGGCGGGATATAAGCCGGGGAGGCAAATTGCATTTGCTCTTGATGTAGCAGCTACAGGTTTTTTTGCAGACGGGGTATATAATTTACCCGGAGAAGGATTTATTAAAACACCGGCAGAAATGGTGGAATATTATACTAGGCTGGTAGAAGAATATCCGATAGTCTCCATCAAAGATGGACTGGCGAGGGAGGATCGTGAGGGCTGGGAACTGTTTAACCGGTGTTTGAGGGAAAAAATTCAATTGCTGGGGGATGACCTCAACAAAACCGGTGATGCCATCCTGATCAAATTCAACGAAATGACGACATTAACTGAAATCCTTGATAAAGCCAGAATTGCAAAGAATGCGGGGTATACCTGCATTTTTTCCCAAAATGCAAATACGGCCAATGATCCTGCAATTGCGGATATCGCTGTAAGTATCAATGCTGATCAAATAAAAGGAGGAGCACCGGTTGGTACCGGGCAGGTTGGTGTATATAATCAGCTTCTCCGTATAGAAGAAGAATTGGAGAAGGTTGGGAGTTAGCTGGGTGGCAATGGCGATATTGTTTAACCACGGCTCCAACAACATAAACTATGATTTGATTACTTTACTGTAGGAAACTTCATAGGGGGAATGACCTTGAATAATGAAAAGCCAATTTCTTTTGATTCGTATGAAAAAATGGCGGAATATTATTTTGAATTTGTAGATACTAAGCCGTTCAATGCGTATTATGAAAGGCCGGCAACTATATCGTTACTGCCGTGCGTTAAAGGGAAAAGAGTTTTAGATGCCGGCTGTGCTGCCGGGTGGTATAGTAAGTGGCTGCTTGAACAGGGGGCAGATGTTACCTCATTGGATGTTAGTCCTAACATGATCGAAATGACTATGAAGCGAGTTGCAAATAAGGCAGAAGTTATAAGAGCTGATTTAAATGAGCCCCTAAATTTCATTACCGATAGGTCATTCGATATTGTACTATCATCGTTAACACTCCATTATTTAAAGGACTGGAATCTTGTAATGGCGGAGTTTGCCAGAATACTTAAGTATTCTGGTTACTTAGTTTTTTCTGTTCATCACCCATTTATGGATTTTACATATTTTAATAGAGAAAATTACTTTTTAACAGAACTTTTAGAGGACGAGTGGGAAACTAATAAAGAAAAAGTGAAAGTCCAATTTTACAGAAGGCCTTTGTGTAAAATAATTTCATCTGTTATTGATGCCGGGTTCACTATTGAGAAACTGCTGGAACCTATGCCGACCAATAAATTTAAAGAGTTACAACCTAAGACCTATGAAGAATTAACCCAAAAGCCGCATTTCCTGTTTCTGAGAGCAAGAAGAAGCTAGCGACTGCAAATAAGACAAGCAGGCACCTTTTCGCAAGGTGCCTGCTTTGTTTTGTCGAAACAACCCTTGGCTGAAAAAAATCCTGTCGCGCAACAAGGTGTTTGGCATTGAAATATCGAAAAAAAAGATATAATCACCAAAATAGATCATATAAAGTCGAAATAGTTAAGAGATGAGGTATTTGGTTGCAGGCTTTGGCATTATGGCTAGACAAAACCTTGAGCAGAATTTTTCTTGCTTTGCTGATATTTATATCAGGTTTATTAATTGCTGTCGGATTTATTACAAATAAATTTGAAGCAAATATCTATGATTACCGGCGGCAGGAACTCAAGCGCATTACTGAGATTGCCCGGCATTCGATTGAGCCTGTTATTATACAGTACCGCACCGGGGAATTATCCCGGCAGGCAGCGTTACACAAAGTCCGGGATAGTGTCCGGACGATGACCTATAGTGATATATTTGGCGCAAACTATGTATTTATGAGCTCTTATCAAGGGATTATGCTTGTGCAGCCGTTTGAACCAAGCCTGGAAGGCAGTGATCAAAGCCAGCTTAAAGATGCACACGGCTTGCCGATTATTAGCTTGCTTATTGATAAAGCACGTCAGGGTGAGGGCTATGTTAGCTATGATTATCATCCACCTGGGCGCGTCCAGCCGCAGCAGAAGGTGTCTTATGTAATCGGTATTCCTGAACTTGAGGCCTATGTCGGGACTGGTATGTATGTTGAGGATATTCAAACAAGCTACCAAGAATTCCAGTTACAACTTCAGGGAGTATTCCTACTGTTCTTTTTACTGGTAATGGCGGCCCAGTATATGTTGCTGCAGCCGATGTTTAGCAGCTATCAACTGTTAATACAGGCTTTCGATCGATTAAAGAATTATTCGGAGGAAGCCTTAATGCTTTCTCCCTTAACCTATCGTAAAGGCTCGGAGGCCGAAAGGCTGGTCACCGGGTTTAATACCATGTTGGCCGACATGTGGGCAAAAAATGCAGCCATGCTGCAGGCACACGAGGAATTAACCCAAAGTCATGAAGAATTAACAGCCGGTAATGAGGAACTTATCGCTTTATACACCGAGTTAACAGCCGCTAATGAGTTGCTGCAAAAAAGCGAAGACCGGTACCGTTTGGCTATGGAAGGTGTTAATGATGTTATTTATGATTGGGATCTAAGTACAAATAAAATAACGTTATCAGGGCGCTGGAACGATGTCCTGGGGCTCAATGCCACCGAGGGTGTTGATATCCAAATCTTCTGGGAAGCAAGGATCCACCCGGAGGATATAACAGTTCGGACACAGGCGATGGCTGAGCATTTTGCAGGAAAAACACCGTTTTATGCTGCTGAATACCGTGTTATGAACCAAGCCGGGGAATATTTTTGGGTATTATCACGGGGGAAAGCCCTGTTTAATCTAGCAGGCGGCGTAATCCGCATGGCAGGATCTTTTACTGATATTAGTGAGCATAAACGACGGGAGGCAGAAATCTGGAGATTGGCTTACCGGGATTCCCTAACCGGACTTGCTAACAGGCGGCTCTTAACTGAACGACTGCGTAGTGAACTGGTACTGGCTCAAACCGGTCAGGGCTGCGGCGCCATGCTTTATCTTGACCTGGACAATTGTAAGCTTGTTAATGACTCCTGCGGTCATATTCAAGGTGACCAGCTTCTTATTGAAGTTGCCGGCACGCTTGTCAAAATAGTTGATGAACATCATTTAGTGGCCCGTTTGGGTGGTGATGAGTTTGTGGTATTACTGACAAATGTTTGCCAGATCACAGAGGTCTCTCAGTATGCGGCAAAGCTCCTTAAAGCATTAGCACAAGAAGTTAATCTAGGTGCCCATCCTTTTTTTCTATCTGTTAGCATCGGGATAGCATGTTATCCTCTTAATGGCACTGAAGTTGATGAGATACTAAAGAATGCCGATACGGCGCTTTATGCCGCTAAAAGCGCCGGCAAGAACAGCTATCGTTTCTTCGCGGCTTCGATGCAGGAAACCCTGATTCAAAAACTCAAAATGGAGCGCAGTTTGCGGATCGCAGTGAGCAAGGAAGAGTTTTTGCTGTATTTTCAACCGATAGTGCACTTAGCTACAGGACGGGTTTCCGGATTCGAGGCTTTATTACGCTGGAATAATCCCCAAAGAGGCCTGATATCTCCGGGAGAGTTTATTCCGTTAGTGGAAGAGTCTGGGCTAATTGTCCCTATTGGCAATTGGGTTATGCAGACTGCCTGTACATTTGCCCGCAAACTAAGTGATATGGCGTATGCTCATATTTAT
>JAQSXM010000437.1 GCA_029256645.1 Sporomusa sp.
TATCGCCTTTGGCCGCATTTTTAGGCAATATCGGGTATGTAGGCGTTGCTGTTCTGGGCTGTTTTTTTGCCATTCGCGGTCAAATTGAAGTTGGACAAATCCAGGCTTTTCTGCAATACGTCAAGCAGTTTAACAATCCTATCAGTATCATTTCCAATGCAGCGGGAACTTTGCAGGCCGCACTGGCTGCTGCGGAAAGAATTTTTGAAATTTTGGATGAAGCGGAGGAAAGCGCCGAGCATCCCAATCCGGTAAAGCTGGAAAACGTCCAAGGCAATGTTTCCATCCGGCAGGTAAACTTTTCTTACCTGCCCGGTCAGCCTGTCATCCGTGATTTTAATTTAGAGGTCAAAAGCGGTCAAACGGTCGCCATCGTCGGTCCCACCGGATCGGGCAAAACAACGCTGATCAATTTGTTTATGCGTTTTTATGATGTGGATGACGGCAGTATAAAAGTTGACGGTATTGATATCAGGGATATGAAACGGGATGATTTACACGGCATATTTGGCATGGTGCTGCAAGATACCTGGCTGTTTAACGGAACAATTGAAGAAAATATCGCCTATGGACGGCAGGGAGCTACTCGGCAGCAGGTTGTTGACGCCGCCAAAACCGCTTATGTCCATCAATTTATCAAAACATTGCCGAATAGCTACGATATGCGGATTAGTGAGGATGCCGGCAATATTTCTCAAGGTCAAAAGCAACTGCTCACCATTGCTCGGGCCATTATCGCCGATCCGCCAATTCTAATCCTAGATGAAGCCACAAGCTCAGTGGACACCCGCACAGAGGTTCTCATTCAAAACGCGATGAATCGAATGATGCAGGGAAGGACAAGCTTTGTCATTGCCCACCGGCTATCTACTATTCGTAACGCCGATATCATCCTGGTATTAAATCACGGGGATATCGTGGAAAAGGGAAGCCATACAGAGCTGATGGCAAACGAAGGTTTTTACCATAGTCTTTACAACAGCCAGTTTGCGGCTGAGGAGGTCCGAGAAAACCACTAATATCATTCTATTGTTTTCGCACAGTTTGACGTCCCCTGTGTCACCAGTGTCAGTAACTCTTTGAAAATTAGTTATCATTCTTATGATTCCATAGACTGTTTCCCCTTAGAAACATACAGACCTAAAAATATTATAATGGCACCAATAAACTGTAGCCACCCAAAGCTCTCTCCGAGAAATAGGTAACTGATTGCAACAGCAAAGACTGGTGGTAAGTTATTATATAATGATGCCTTGGTGCTGCCTAATATCCCTGTGCCCCAAATCCACAGACAATTACCCAAGCATAGAGGAAAAAGGCCAGAATATAATATGCTGGCCCAACCTGGCCAGGGTACAGATTGCCAATCAGCTGCCAATACGGCAGGAAGTGATATAAATAGGAAGAGTCCAGTAGAATTCAGAAGTATATATGCGGTTATCTGATATGCCGAATAAGCATGTATCAGTAGACGAGAAAAGACGGTATAGTAGCCGTAGCTCATTTGAGCGGCGAGTAACATCAGTGCCCCAGTAATATGTCTTTCGCTCAGACTGATTTCTTTACCAGTACCAGCCACCATAATAACGATCCCCCCAATCGAGACCAGTATACCAACCATCGCCGCCTTACTAATACGCTCAAGTCGGTGAAAGTGGTTAATAATGGCTACACTGACTGGCAAGCAGCCAAGAATGAGCGATGCGTTGCCTGCTGTTGTAATCTGCACACCTGCAGTAAAAAAAAGTTGAAAGAAGAAAAAACCCAGACTAGAAACGAGTAATACTTTCCAATCTTCTCGCCGCAGCGGTTGCCAACTCCCTATGTGCCTTAGCACTCCCCAGCCAACTACCAACGCAATCAGCATCCGAATTGCATTATAAGGCATAGGATCTACATACAGAAGACCAATTTTCATTGCCGGCGGATTTAGTCCCCACAAAAAAGCAACAAAAGCTAAAATTAAATGAACTTGCATTCCTGCCACCCCCGATTTCTTTCGTTTGCAATATAGCACTATAATATTAACCTGATTATCTTGTGTTACTCTCCTTGTGGCTCTCCCCACCCAAGTTCCGGAGGAACGATTCGTACGATATGGCTTTTCGTATCGAGTCAAACGGCGAATTTTTTTATCCTTTATTATATCCTATAAGCGATACCTTTTAGTTAATACTATCAATTAATAATTAATTGGTCAAAATTTACATTTGGAAGTAAAGCACAGGCTTATCACAATGAAAAGATTATTGAAGTTACACCGGTGCGAATGCGGCACTGGGCTAAGACGCAAGGGAATATCAAAAATCCTTTGCGTCTTTTTTCAAATGAAGAGCCCCCTATCGTAAAATGCTACGATTAGGGGGCTTGGTCTGTTATTTAATTGCTAATATTTGATATCTCGTTCCAGGATGACACCAGTCTCCGGATTAATCTCCATTTCGCCACGAATCGAACCATTTGCAAATTTAACTTCATATTTCCGATATCCATCATCCGATTCCAGTTTTACCTGACCAATTTGTGAGCCGGGAAACTCACTCAGTACGATTGCTGCAACATCACTATCATTCAGCTTTACGGTTAAGCTCCCCCGCTCACCTCTTAGTTTAGTTTTTACTTCTGCTACCATTGCAGTATTTTTATTAATATCGATTTGATATTTGCTATTGGTTTCGTGAACCAGAAATTCAACTTCATATTCATCGATCTCATCTTTTGTTGATAGATAAACCGCTCCTTCCGGCACCCATTGCCTTGCAATTTCACGCGCTCCAGCTTCATCCAGCGCTGCAATCGCTGTCGCTGAAACAAACACTGTGGCTGCTATCACTAAGAGCCCCCGCATTATCTTTTCCCGCATTTTCCATCATCCTCTCTTGTTTGATTAGCAGTAAATCTACTGTTTGTCATTATCTTAGCAGACGGAGATTAAACCAAGATTAAAACCGAAGTTTCCATAATTCTTCCAGAAAGAATATGATATAATGCAAACAAAGAACTAAAAGGG
>JAQSXM010000438.1 GCA_029256645.1 Sporomusa sp.
GTGGCTATAACAGCAATCTGTTCACAGCTAATCAAGCAAACTTATAACCAAACTCAAAAGCCTTCTGATTCTCCTCGACAAATTTTGGAACCCGCGCCTCCAGAGCTTTCAATAAACTTTCTTTACTGATTGCCGTTTTTAATTGCTGCCCCAGCATTCCCAGAAAGATAATATTGGCAAAGATGTCCCGCCCCAGTTCGTTGACCGCAATCTCTCTCGCCGGGAGAGCGGTATGTTGAGCCAAAAAACCGGGATCAGGTTCGATATACCCTGGATCAAAAATAATTGTACCCTGCGTAACCAAAGCACCAAACTTAGTATAGGCTGCCTTTGACATTGCGCAAAAATAATCAGGTGTCTCGACCACCGGGCTGTCGATTGGCGAACCGGACAACACGATCTGGCTGCGGACATAACCGCCTCTTGTTTCCGTCCCATGGCTCACCAGCATGGTAGTAAACAGCCCTTCATAGACTGCTGCTGTGCTAAAAATCTGGCCTAGCCGGACAACTCCCTGGCCACCAAAGCCACTAACCAATATTTCCGTTCGTTTCATTTTGTCCCTCCTTACGCACAGCCGCTGTAAAATTCCTCATTTGCTCGGAAAACTCCGGTCGACTGGCTGTGGCCTGGTGGTAAATACCTGTCCGAAAAGTAATCCCGTCGATAGCCTTGGCCGGCTCAGGATTGGTCCGCTCTTTAAGCCAGCGGTAAGCCACCACCGGCTTACGTGACCCCAGGGCTTTGCCGGCAAAGTTGGTTATACAGGGATAGGCTACATGCACCAGCGAAAATCCTTTAAACTGAATCGCCTTCTTAATACTTTCTACCGCATTCTGACCTTCTACACTTGTGTGTCTGGCTAAGAACCCGGCCCCGGCAGCCCTTAAAATATCCAGAATATCCCGACCGTCCTGAACCCAGTTAGGGTCCTGCATACCATAGGGGCTGCTGTCTGTCACTGAGCCGTTGGGGGTTGTGTAACCATACTGGCCGCCGGTAGACTGATAGCCGAAGTTGTCGGCCACAACTACAGTCATATCAACATTTCTGCGCACAGAGTGCAGCAGGTGCAGCAGCCCAATGCCGAAAGCGTCGCCATCGCCCACGGTGAGTACTATTTTCTTCTCCGGGGGAAGCGCCAGGCGCAGACCGGTGGCAATCGCATATACACGCCCATGGGTGCCAGCAAAATTATCACCCTTCCAGGTATTAAAAGTCTGCCGGCCGGAACAGCCGATCCCGGTTCCCCACACAATATCACCGGTATCAAGTCCCAGTTCATCAATCGCCAATAAAACCTTTTTATGCACTTGTCCCAAACCACAGCCACTGCAGGCTGTGCTGGGAATTTTTTTCGTTTTTAGGTATTTTGTCGCTAAATAGTCCATTCTACCAAGCCTCCCGCTGCCATTTTACGCTTTCCAGCGGCTGACCGTTGATTAAGGTGCGGGCCGCATCCACTAATTCCGCAACCTTAGGCAATTCCCCGCATCGGCCTAAGAAATGTATTTCACTGTCTTTCGGAGCTGCCCGCTGCACTTCCCGCACCAACTGACCATCATAGTTAAGTTCCACAGACAGGTACTTGGCGCTGCGGCCAAATGCTTCATCAGGGAAGGGCCAGATGGAAACCAGGCGAATGCCGCCGACCTTTAAACCCTGCTCCCGGGCGGCTTTTACCGCGCTTTTTAATACGCGCGACGGACTGCCATAGGCCACTAAAATAACATCCGGGTTATCCTCAGTGTCGATCTCTTCATAGCGAGTAATAAGCTCCTTATGGTTTCTCACCTTGTAAATCAGACGATGGGCGTGCTTATGCTGCCATTCAATCTCTTCGGTGTCAAAACCTTCAGCTGTAGGCGTCCAATCCGAGCAGGCCGCTCCCGTGTTATGCCCTAATACCACCGGCGGCACGTCAATCTCATCGGTTGCCGGATAGAATTCAGGGCCATAATTAATTTTCCGGGGATAAACCCGGAGTCCCATTGCTTCTATCTCTGCTTGGGTTTCAGGAATCAGCAGTGTTTCCCAGCCATCTGTTACAATTTGATCAGCCAGCACAGTAACCGGCATCCTAAACCGTTCAGCAAGATAAAAGGCCTCTACAGTCAGTTCAAAGGCTTCCTGTACACTGTTTGGCGCCAATACAATACTCTCGAAATTGCCCCCATGGGTCGGATAACGGCTGAGATAAAATTCCCCCTGACCGGGCGCTCCGGTAATGCCGCTGACCGGCCCTACCCGCTGGGCATTCACTACGACAACCGGAATTTCGCTACCTAAGGCCCAGCCATAGGGATCTGCAAACAGGATATAGCCCGGACCAGAGGTCGAGGTCATTGCTTTAAGCCCGCCCAGGGAGGCGCCAATACAAATATGCATTGCTGATAACTCATCTTCAGCCTGGACATAATAGCCGTCTACCTGAGGCAATCGCCGCGACATATTCTCGGCAATCTCGGTTGCCGGCGTAATCGGATACCCTGCAAAAACCTTACAGCCGGCAAAAATAGCAGCTTCGGTAATCGCTGCATTGCCTGTGTCAAATATTCTTTTCACGACAATCCTCCTCTGCCGGTTTTTTATCTACATCAATGGCAAAATCCGGACACGCAAAAAAACAGCGCCGGCAGCCGATGCATTTATCTGCAGCCTTAACCTGGACAGGCCGATAGCCTTTCGTATTAAAATAATCAGCCTGGCTAAAGACATCCTTAGGGCAAACCTCTATACAATAGCCGCAAGCCTTACAGCCTTGGCCGTCAACCTGAACATCATATTTGCTTGGTTGTAATTTAGCTACCATATCAGCCGGCAGCTCCTTTCTCTTCTATATCTCATTGATCATTCTACTACCCTGTCGACAGTCAGTCTGCTGTGCAGCTCGACTAACATGCGACGCTGGATTTTCCCGTTGGGACCTTTGGGAAAATCATCAATACAGATAATATTTTTAGGCACTTTGAAATCGGCCAGATACGCTTTGCAA
>JAQSXM010000042.1 GCA_029256645.1 Sporomusa sp.
CAATCACCCTGGGTAACGGCAATGACCTTGTCAATACCGCCAAAACTAGCATTAAGTTCCTTATTAACCACAACTGTGTATAATCCCTTTATCCAGCCACAAATATTCCGTGGATAACCGGCATCTTCAGCCGTATCCACCATGCGACCGGCCTCCGGGCTGGTAATAAAGATATTGTTTAAATCAACAGGGATGTGCCCTGCTGCTAAAATAATCTCGACCGGCACAGTAGTTGTAATGCCGATGCGGGCCATATCAATCACGCCTCCTATATAGGTTCCCGTTATTTCGTTAGATATTTAAAACAGAGGATAGTTTGCCTACCCTCTGTTTGCTGAAAAAGTCAAATTATTGTGCTGTCACTTTTTGAGCAGCTAAACCGTAGTTTTTTATAATAACAATCGGTGTTTTCTGGCTGGCGTTGCCGAAAGGATTATCGATAAGTATCTGTGCTACTTCCTTCGGATTGAGGCCTTGAGTAACACCCAGTACTGCCGCCCGCTTGAGATCATTGACATCAGCTACAGCCGCTCCGTAACAACCCAGCCGTTTTTTTATGGCTTCGGCCACACCGTTAGGATCAGCCGGTCCGTACACAAGATGTTTATCAAAGGGTGGCATCGTTCCGGTAACATCATCAATCAACGCAGCCTGTTCACCGGCCAGTTCATAAAAGAGTCCGTGCCGGCCTACCAATTTTCCCATCATACCAAGAAACATGGCCCAGGCAACCCGTCCGCTGCCTTCGGCATTCATTGCCGACTGCATACCATACACACTGGACAAACTGCCTTTCTGCGGCACAAAACGGCACAGTATCCGGGCCAAAAACGATGGAGTGAGCTCTTCAGGCCGCACGACCCGCCCCTGAGTAATCGCCACAACACTTTCAGCAACCGACACTACGTCATGGGGACCAATATCGTCTTTAGCGTATTTCTCAATAATATCAACAATATTATCTTTATCTGTAAGAATCCGGGTAGGTACCGGTTTTAATTCTAGCGCCTGCTCTGTCATCTGTATTCCCCCTATCTGACCGCAGCTTGCGAGCCAGCGGCAAGAGCCTTCTGGATTTCGCCTGCTGTCATAATCAGCCGGTTTTTATCGATATACCAAGGACTGCGGGCGACCACCTGAAAGACAATGTCAATAGGCATATCAACCATGTCTTTGAGAGCATCCCTAATATCGCCAGCTTTAGCTGTAAATTCTACTGTCAAAATAATTGCCCCGCCGGTATTAAAGGGAACAATATAGGCCTCCCAATAACCATCGCTGCGGTTAGCACTGTCAAGCGTCAGGCGTGCCCGGGTATCTACAGCGTCAAATTGTTCGTAAGGCAAAAAGTGCCGGGGAAAGACATCCATCAGCGTACCGTCCTGAGTGCCTTTATTGACAAATGGCACCGTGGCACTGAAGGTTGCAGTAGCTTGAGTGATCTCTGTAAGAGTAAAATCAGTACGTTGGTCAACAATAAACTGAAAATGGGCATCCCCCTGTTTTGCAATGTACAGCCATATGCCAACAGCTGCGCCTAACACGAGAATCAGTACAATAGCTAAGAATTCCATACTAGTGCCTCCGCATCGGGTATCGGCAAGAAACCCTGTATTTTAAACTTCTAAATAAAAATCTTGCAGGTTAACTAATTCAAACCTTGGGGCTAAACCCTGTGAACGGGGAAAGTCGATGGCACAAGCCGTCACCCGCTCTGCCCGTGGCAAATCAGCTGAGAAACACAACCGCACCCGGCCTTGCGCCCGGGTAGCAAGCTTGTCATTATGGGCAAGTTTAGTACGCGCCTCAGCTGCTGTTTCCCGGGCCGGGTCGATAAGTACAACCTCTGGCCCCATAATATCCCGAATGAGCGGGCTGATAAACGGGTAGTGGGTACAGCCGAGTATCAATGCATCAACCCCACTGTCGATAAGCGGCTTAAGGTACTCTCTGGCTGCTGTTTCAATTTCAGGCCCGAACAATTTTTCCTGCTCAATAAGCGGAACAAAACTGGGGCAGGCCTGGGGAAAAACATATGCAGCCGGGTCTTCAGCCTTAATGGCCTTGACATGCTTGCCACTGTTGATGGTAGCCTCAGTGGCAATAACCCCTATCCGCTTGCTCCGGCTGGCTGCCAGAGCAGCACTAACGCCATTGTTGACGCCGATTAATAAAAACGGAAATTCTGTTTTGGCCTGCTCCAGACCAAGAGCGGTCATGGTATTACAGGCCGTTATCGCCATTTTAACCTTTTGAGCAGAAAAGAAAGTCAAGATTTCATGCATAAACCCCAAAATTTCAGCTGTCGGCCGCGAACCATAAGGGGTACGGCCGGTATCGCCAAAATATATTATATCTTCCCCAGGCAGCAGGCTAAGTACCTCTTTGACCACCGTAAGCCCGCCGAGTCCGGAATCATAAATCCCGATTGGCGCATTATCTCCCATGACGCCACCTCCTATCAAGTTAGTCTCCCTTGGCGCCATATATAATATGCAAAAGACAGGATTGTTGCATCCGTGTCTATCAACAATCCTTATCTGGCAACGGGCTACTTATTTTTTTAAAATAATGTTCCGGCAGGCGAGTAATCTTCCCCTGTTTATTGGTAAATGCGTTTTGCGTACATCCGGTAGCCAAGAGCGCACCATCGTGTTCACGCAATACCCGGTAGGTAAAAACCATCTTTACTTTCGACACTTCGGACAGCACGGCTTCAATAAGTATATAGTCGTCAAATTTAGCTGACATACGATATTTACAGTCCACATCAGTAATCGGAAAAACAATATCCTCAGCCATTAAATCATTGAGCAGTACCCCGGCCTGCCGCAAATATTCCACTCGGGCCATCTCAAACCAGCGAAAGTAATTGGAATGGTGTACCACGCCCATCATGTCTGTTTCAACAAACCTTACTTTTTCCCGTACTGTAATCATATTCGCCTATCCTATTCCCCATATTAGTTGGTAAGAAAAAAAGCACGCTATCAGCATGCTGGTAGAAGAATTTACGTATTTATTGTACTTTTCTTGGACATTTTTGTCAATGCCAGTTTGGTCGTTAGCGGGACAAACTAATACCGGAGGTGAAAAAATGGCGATTATCAAACAAGACATTCAAGATGGTTTTGCTTCAAAAAAAGTAACTTCAGGTGATCCACAGGTTGTACCAAATCATACCAGCGCCCAAGAGTCCAACATACAAACCAGACCTTTACGCCCTAAATAACTTAACTGTCCAGTAAATAAGCGTAAAGGAGAAATGGTATGACAATATACCGTGTTATTATTGACGGTCAGGAAACCGGCGAGCCGGTCATTGCCGCTAGCTATGCCGACGCCTATTTTGATGTAGCCAGCACAATGCCGCTAACCTATCAAACAGATGTTAAATTAATAGCCGTTGAACAAACCAATGACAACCCTTCAATTAAATGAGGTGATTTTAATGGCCTATCGGGCAAATGGATCCTATTTAAGATTTAAAACCCGAGTCCAATCAACTACCATACCGCCAGCTGCCGGGCAGGCTATGGATAATGTTATATCTGGAAATCACAGAAGTAAACATTTACAAGACGAACCTTGTGTGAAAAAAAATCAAAACGTCTACGACTCGCTGGCAGAATAGTGGTTGTTTTCTATGACCATCGCTTCTCTTTGCGGAGAAGCGATGGTCATATTTTAACATTGTCCTATTGACGTGATGCATTGCATCCTTTATAATGTAATTGAGAATGATAATAATTTTCAATTGATAGGAGTGATATTATGTCAGTATTTATCGTAGGTGCCGACGTGTTAGGCAATATACCATCCAATCTTTCAAAGGCAGGTGTGAAAACCCTGCAGCATTTTAAAGGTCGCAAACGGATTTCTGAGGACATTCAAATACCGGCAAATACAGATTTAGTCTTAGTCATAACAGATTACATATCCCATAATATCGCCGAATTAATTAAACGTAAAGCTAAAGAGGCTTCGCTGCCGGTTGTATTCTCTAAACGCTCCTGGAGTCATCTACAAGAGAAAATTCAACCCTATATGGTAAAATAGCCAGATGTTCAATAATATTATTGATAACTGTAGTCAGCTTACCCTTTTCTGATCTGGTTATGATAGATTAATTTTATCTAATGTATTTGCAAATATATTCTAAAGATTTACCCCCGATATGCTTGATGTGTTATCAAAGATCAACTAATAGGGGGTTAAACCATGAACATTTCATCTCTGAAAAACTGGGCCCTGTACAATACCCAGACCAGCTCAAGTGTTACTTCCACTACGGCCTTATCAGAGGACTCAACAGACACCACAACTATACAAGCGACTAGCAGCAACACTGATGGTGACATCTTTCAGCTTTCAAATGATAGCCAATCCCTGATTCCCGAACAGTATCTTCCCCCGCCACCGCCCAGCGCTCAGAGCAGCGACGCCAGTAATACCGGCAGCACAGATACCAACACAATTATTCAGAGTATTTTAAGCACAGCGTCCAATAGCTCGACCACTGATTCAGACCTCCAAAATATGCAAAGCAAATTATTAAATCCACCCCCGCCGCCACCCCTGCAGAGCAGCAACGCTACCGATGCGAGTACCGGTACAGTATCCAAGGTTGCCTCAACAAAGTAGCCAGCGGTTCCTGTCACAGCTAATCACTACATACAAATAAGCGTTTATCCCACCAGGGATGAACGCTTATTTTCTTATTGCTATCGCAGAATTCCCTTTGAGTTTTCACAAATATTAACCATTTATTAATTTTATTAAAGGATAATCGGTAAACCAAACAAATTTCCAATAATTATCTGCGAGAATATTATTAGAAAAGTGTCCAGGGAAGGAAAATTTTTCACAAGGCTGTGGCCGTAAAGGATGACTTACATGAAGTTGCTGCTAGTGGACGACGAAAGCAAATTAGTTGCAGCATTGTCTTGTTTATTATGTAAGGAAGGGTTCCGGGTTGATTCTGCGCCAAACGGTGATATTGGAATTGAAATGGCCTGTACTGGAGTTTATGACATTATAATATTGGAACGAATCCTCGCTAATAATGATGGCATAGCTTTATTAAAAGAGTTTCGTAATAAAGGGTATGAAACCCCAGTCCTGTTCTTAACAGCAAAGGATACTGCCTCCGATCGCATTGAAGGCTTAGATGCCGGAGCAGATGATTATCTGGCCAAACCTTTTACAATCGAAGAACTACTGGCAAGATTGCGTGCCCTGGCACGCCGCAAAGACAGAAAGCTAGTCGGTACATCACTTAGTGCAGCAGGTCTAATATTAGACCCACTGCGCGGTGAGGTCGTTAAAGGAGCAGAGACCTTTCAGCTAACAGTAAAGGAATCCTTATTGTTAGAGTTGCTGATGCGTAACTACCGTCAAGTAGTTACCAAAGAATTTATATTGAAAAAGATTTGGGGCCTCTCCTCCCGGGCAGCACGTGCCAATGTTGATCTATATATTCATTATCTACGCAAAAAATTAAATATCCTGGGGATTAAGACCTTACGCGGCATAGGTTATTCCTTACAAGACATCAATGTTTCCAAACCTACGTGCGGGTAACACGCCCTGGGCTAATATAATAAAAATATAAAAACATCCATGGACGGAAAAACATTCACAAGGTTGTGGCATTAAAAGGATGTTTTAGATGAAACTGCTACTAGTAGAGGATGAAAGTAGATTAGTGGACTCCTTATCTCATTTGTTAAAAAGAAATGGCTATGTGGTCGATGCGGCTCTGGATGGCCAGACAGGGATTGATATGGCCTGCACAGGGGTATATGACATTATTATCCTGGATCGAATGTTACCCTATCAGGATGGTCTTTCGGTGCTAAAAGAGTTCCGCAGTCTGGGTCACGATACCCCGGTTCTCTTTCTAACTGCAAAAGATTCTCCCGATGACCGCGCGGAAGGTTTAAATGCCGGTGCCGACGATTACCTAATCAAACCATTCTTTTCAGTTGAATTATTAGCCAGACTACAGGCCCTCTCCCGCCGCCGCGGCAAAGAATTAACGGAAAACGTCTTGGTTGCCGATGACCTGGTGCTCAACCCGATGCGTTGCCAGGTAGTAAAATCAGGCGAGATCATTCAGCTAACTTTAAAAGAATCTCAGTTGCTAGAACTCTTAATCCGCAACTACGACCGGGTAGTAACTAAAGAACAGATTATCCAAAAAGTATGGGGCTATTACTCGGAAGCAGAGTTTACAACCGTAAATTTGTATATCCATTACTTGCGCAAAAAACTCAATATTACTAATCTAAAAACAGTATGGGGTGTCGGTTACTCGTTATATGCCAAAAATAAAACGGCGAATACGGCGAATTAGTCCGGACAGCCATGATTATAACTGCAGACACCAGTGCCCAGGCCACCGGCAGCCCGCCGGTGGCTGCTTATTTTTTTTACCTGACAGCTGTATTTTTATTTTCTAATATTTTTTTAATATATTAATAAACATTCACTAAATAATTAGGGGCGATTAAATTAGCAGAACAAGCATGGAAGGAGTGAAACACTGCTTTACCGTTGCTAAAACGGCACGGATGCTAAACATTTAAAATTCAAGGAGGAATTTATTATGGGAATGGTTATCAACACTAATCTGTCGGCTCTGAATACTTACAACCAGTTAAACAAAAACAACGGTCTCATGAACTCGTCGCTGGAGAAACTGTCCTCCGGTTACCGCATTAACAGTGCGGCCGACGATGCCGCCGGCCTGGCCATCTCGGAAAAAATGCGCGGCCAGATCCGGGGTCTCGATCAGGCCAGTGCCAATGCGCAGGATGCTATCTCCTTAGTGCAGACAGCAGAAGGCGCCCTGGACGAATCCACCAGCATCCTGCAGCGGATGCGCGAGCTGGCGGTCCAGGCTTCCACCGACACCCTGACTGACGATGACCGCACGGCCGTGCAGGATGAAATGACCCAGTTAACGTCAGAACTGAACCGGATTGGCAATACGACTGAATTTAATACCAAGAACCTGCTAAAGGGTGACGGCCAGACAAATCTGACAGCCACAGGCTTGGTCAATACAGGTACTGCTACCACAGGTGGCAGTGTAACAACAGTTGAGGCAACCCAAACTATTGACAATCTTACAATAGCAACGGCCGCAACTGGTCAATCCTCCATTACTGCCACAGTAAACGGCGAAGCCTTAACGGTGAATTTCGTTTATGATGCTTCCCTAACTGATGCAGCAACTGTTGATTCTTCAACAGCCACTGAAAATTCCATTACTATAAAATATAATGCCAGTACCGCTGATCTTGATGTGGGTGCTACTGTCGCTAGTGCATTAACAGATGTAATCGCGAAAAATTCATCGTTGGCCGATGACTGGATCATGACTTCAACTACAGATAGTGCTACAATTACAGCTGCCACCGGCTCATCAGCTGCCGGTGCCAAGGGTTATTTGGCAGATCTCTCAGTTGATGATACTGGCGCTCTCTTTGCCACTGATCCCACAGTTACTTCAACTGCAAACATTGGTACAACAACAGAAGTAAAATCGACGGTAAGCATTGATCTTTCCGCCATTGCTTCAGCAGCAGATGCTCAGACTTTGCTGGGCAAAGGTCTAACCATTAACGGTACGCAGATTGAATTTTATGACGCTGATGCCGGTGCCTATACCGGTGATGCGGTCGGTATCAATATCAGCAGTCTGGTTGATACTGGTGCAACAGTCTCGGGTGCAGCCCTTGCTGATGCAATTGTTGAACAGACAGCCGGTAAGCTAGACGGTGTTACCCTTGCCACTAATACTGCCACAAACTCTTTGACCGTCACCGCAACTGCCACGGGGGCCGAAGGCAATGGTATTGCCGTCAAAGACGGCGGCGTGCAGGAAGCCTTCGAAGCCACCTTCCAGATCGGGGCCAACACCGGCCAAACTATGTCCCTCAGCATTAACGACATGCGTTCCCAGGCCCTGCTGGTGTCTTCGACAACCGCCAGCGGCACCGTTACGGTCAAGGACAATGACGGGAATGATGTAACCGCTACCTATAAAGCCGTATCGGAAGTAACTGACGGGACCTCGGACACCAATACCGAGTATGCCTTGGATGTCTCCACTGCCGATAATGCAACTGCAGCCATCAGCGTTATTGATGCCGCTACCAGCGCCGTATCCTCAGAGCGTTCTAAGCTGGGGGCTGTACAGAACCGCCTGGAGCACACCATCAATAACCTGACGACCTCCAGCGAAAACCTGACTTCGGCCGAATCCCGCATCCGTGATGTGGATATGGCCTCCGAGATGGCTGAATATACCAAGCTGAGCACCCTCAACCAGGCCGCCACCGCCATGCTGGCTCAGGCCAACCAGCTGCCCCAGCAGGTATTAACGCTCCTGCAATAAACTGGATTTAAAAAACCTCCCCCTTCCGCAAGGAAGCGGGGAGGTTTTCGCCTGCCCAGGTATCAAATTTTTATAATCCTGGCGAAAAAAGGCTTGCGCCGAAGTTTTGGCGCAAGCCTTTTGCTTTTATCAGCAAGAGTTAATTTTTTCATTCAGCCTTTGACACTAAAATTGGCTCCTGCCGCCATGACGGTCCATTGCTGAAGATAACGGCCTTTAGCCTGGCGCAGTACCTTAATGTTGCTGAGCTCAGCCGCAATCTGCCTATGCTCAACCAAAGCTTCCCTCAGCACCTGATCACAGGCATTCAGGGCCGCCTTTTGCGCCTGATCAATAGCAGTAGCCATTGCCTGCAGCTCAGTTGTGTATTGGCAATGGCCGCCTTGCAGCCTGCCGCTGACAGTAACAAGTTCATCAATCAAAGATGCCCGCTCCCGGAGCAGACGGTTCAGCCCCCTTAGCTCCCGCCGGCGAACAAACCGGCTTTGGGTTTCCGTATTGGTATTAAGCTTCTTAATAATTGCCAGTTTCCTGTTTAACAGCTCTTTAATATCCTGGTAAAGCATCCGCTGATCGCCTCCTGTTAGGACGAGAGATAGGAAGACAGCGCTGACAGCTGGGCATTCATGGTGCTGATATAGGTCTCCAGTGTGGTATATTGCTCATAGAGCTGATCTTCCTTATCATCAAGTCTGTCTTCTTCTTTGCTAATCCGCTTCTGCACCGCCTCCAGCTGTTCGGTAAGCACATTGTCTGTACTTGAGGAATCGTTCTCCATACCGGCTTTTTCCAGCAGCAGGCCTTTATTGCCACGGCTGTCGCTGATTGTGGATATATTATCCTGGAGAATATCATAGATGCGGTAGGCAATCCCCTCTTCACCGGCACGGACGGCCCGGGCACTGGCATTGAGCTTACGCACCGAGGTCGTGCCGGGATAGCTGGTGGAGGTCTGCGTGAACAAGGCCATAACACTCTCCGGGTCACTCTGAATAGCGGTTTTTAGTGTGTCCTCATCAACATACAGTTTGCCTTTTTCATCATAGGTGCCTGTGGTAATGCCAATACCGGAGATGCTGGTGGAAAGCCCGGCAACAGAGTTAATAATAGCGTTGCGCATATTGCTTAAAAAACTGCGCAGGGTGGTGTCCCCGGACAGTAAGCCTACCTTGGCCTTGTCTTCCCAGCTTGCTATCTCATCCTCGGACATTTCCGCCTTTTCATCCTCTGTCAGCGGCGGATAATCAGAATCATAGGTCTCCGACAGCAGGCTGTTCAATGAACTGATCAATTCATTATAGGCGTCAACAAAACCGGTAATGTTATCGTAAACCGTATCAACGTCCTGTGTCACATTGACAGTGGCGGTCTCCGTCGTTACCTCGTTCAGGCTATAGGTAATACCGTCAACAGTAACCGTATTTGAACTGCGGGTCAGGCTGACACCATCCACCGTCAGCTTGGCATCCACGCCGGCCACCGTTTCCTGGCCCAAAGCGGCCGTGAGAAAGCTGCTGCCGGTCTCGGTCACCGCCAGGGTGTTGCCAGCCCCGGTTTTATCCGCTGTCAGCACCAGTTGATCGGCAAGTTCGTCATATTTCAGGGTAACACCGGCATCACTGTTATTGATTTCTGTCATTAACTCCTCCAGCGTCATATCCTGATCAAAAGTAAAACTAACCCCATTAATGGCCAAGGCGACCTGGCCGTCACTGTCAAATTCAAAACTGGCGGTCATAGTAGCGGCCAGTTCGGCCAGTGTGCTGCCGGTATCAATCCGGTTTGCCGCCCCGCTGGTCAGCCCCAGGGCGCTTAAAGCACTGTCGCTGGCTGCATCGCTGACAGCGATGGACTGAACACCACTGCTGTCGGCGGCAGCAAGGGTAATAAGGCCGTCAGCGTCAGCCTCGACGGTCACCTTGCCGGTGCCGACAGTTGTGTTGATAGCTGCCTGCAGCCCGTCAGCATCAGTTACCGCTGCGTCCAAGGTAATAGTGTACTCTGTACCGTCAACAGTCATAACAAAGCTTTTCCCGGCCGCTGCCGTATAATCGGCGGCCGTTGTCCCCTCAATGTCTTTTGACAGTCTGCCGCTGGTCTGCTTGGTCGCCGCCGTAGCCAGCTGGCTGACAGTTACCGTGTGCGAGCCGGCAGCCGCGCTAGTGCTGTAAGCAGCAGTAACAGCACTGCTGCTGCTGGTAACGGCAAAGGCCTGAAATGTACTCTTACTCATAATACTGCTGGCTGAGGTGACATTAAAATAGGTATTGGAAAAAGTCTGAATATCGCTGATTACATCCTGGTAGGCTTCCTGCTTCCACTCCAGTAGCTGTGCCTGCTGATTAAGCCTGTTGAGTTTTGTTTTTTCAGCCGACATAAGCTGTTCAACAATGGAATCCACGTCAATACCAGATGACAGCCCGGTAAGCCGGGTTGTACCGTTGACTGTGGTTGTCGTAACTGTCCCGCTGGAACTGGACATATCCTTCCCCCCTTATTTGACTGCCGGCTCTACGCCAGATAGTCCAGCAGTGATTTATTCATTACCTTGACGCCGACCGACAAGGAGGCTTCATATACCACCTGGGCGGTTGCCGATTCAGCACTGGCTTCAGCCACATCCACATCTTCGTTATCGCTCATCAGTTCTTTGTAGGTTGTATAGTCATTGCTAAGCCTGTCCTCAACCATACTTACATAATTCATACGGGCCCCCAGATCCGCCTGGGCGGCCAGAATTGTGTCGGAGTTGGTCTCAATATCATCCAGGCAGCCTGTTAACACATCACTGTCACCACTATCAAGCCCGTCCATAATCTTGGCAAAGGTAGCGAACAGGTTGCCGTCGCCGGTACCGGTTACATCCTGCCCTTCCACATTAATGGTAATATTGGTGCCGTAACCGATGTTGGACTGGATAGCCTGCTCTGCGCCGCTATCCGTAAAGTCACTGACAAGCTGCCCTTTAAACAGCACGTTGCCGTCACTATCGAGTGAATAGGGGGCCTCATCGGTGGCATAACCGCCAAAAACATAACGTCCGCCATAAGTTGTATTCAGCGCGTCAATAGCCGACTGCTGCAGTTGGGTTACCTCTTCCTTGATTGCCGACAGGTTTTCACTGCTAAGCGTCCCCGTCGAAGAAGCCTTAACCACTAACTCCTTCAATTGCTGCGTAATATCACTCAGATCACTCATAGCGTCGTCAGTCACTTTCTGCCAGGAGGTGACATTATTCACATTTCTCTGGTACTGCTCAACCCTGGCAACATAACTGCGATAGCGGATGGCCCGCGACGCCACCACCGGGTCGTCGGACGGCTGCTGGATCTTGGATTCTGTCGATACCTGCGCCTGGGCCTTACTCAGTCGCTCCATATTCTTATTAATATTCCGGACCGAGGCGGCTGTCATCATACTGTTGGTAATACGCACAATATCCCCTCCCTGTCTCCCTGTTAATCGGTATTGACCATATTGATAGTTGTTTGATAGATATCCTGCCACACACTGATCATCTGGGCTGAGGCGTTATAGGCCGCCTCATATTTAGTCAGATTGGCTGTCTCCTCGTTGATGGAAACACCTGACACCGACTGGCGGCGGGTATCAATATTAGTAACAAAAGAGCTCTGTTTACTGGTCATTGTCTGGGCGTGCTCGCTGGCTGTTCCCAGTGTCGAAACAATGGAATTAATAAAATCTCCGGCAGTACTGTTGCCAAACAGCTTGGATTCTTCACACAATTCGATCAAGGCATTCATATTTTCATTATTATCCGTACCACCGTCGGCCGAGGAAGCAGCCGCTATTTTATCAGTATCCGCAAGTACCGCCGCCGATACTGAGATGTTCGCGGCCGTAATCTCGGTCGTCGAATCGCTGGCAGCAAAGAAATCAATACCGGTCGAACCGTCCAGGCCATAGCCGCTGCTATGGACAGTGTTGAAGGCCGCCGCAAAGGTACTGGCAAATTGATCCAGGAGATTACTGTAGTAAGTAATCCCTTTATATTGGGAACCGGTACCGTCACCATCCCTTAAATCAAAATACGCCTTTAGCTGGCCTCCTTCAGCTTCGAAACCGGCACCGGTATCCTGCCACCGGATACTATACATGCCGTCTGCATTCTCATAGCATTCCAGTTGCTTGGCCTGATCATTACTGACCAGCGTCTCACCGCTTATAGAAACAGAAAGCTTGACATCGTCCGCACCATTCGGCAGTTGACCAACAATAGTTTCCGTAACCTCAACATCGGCTAAACTGGATAACTGGTCAATAAGCAAAGCACGCTGATCCTCCAGTTCATTTGTCGAAGAACCGGCGGCTGTGGCTATGCGGATTTTCCCATTTAGCTCGGCGATTTGAGTGGCATAAGCATTTATCTGACTGACTGCCGTCTGCACCTCGGAATTGCTGTCTTCCTTAAGTTGAGTTAACTGGGCTGATACGGTATTCAGATATTCGCAGACAGCCACCCCGGCCTCTTTCATCGCTACCCGGGTTGCCGAGCTGGTCGGGTCTGAGGCAAAATCCTCCATTGACGCATAGAAATCTTCCATGACCGCACTTAGCGAATCATCATCAGTATCGCCAATAACCGCTTCAACCTGACTTAACATGTCCGACTTGGTCTGCAGCTCGCCAAGCTGCCCGGTTTCCCGCCAGTATTTCTGGTCAAGCCGGAAGTTACGGATATTTGTGACCGAGGTTACCTCAGAACCAGCACCAACATAGTTGCTGTTATAGACGGCAGCAGGCCCTACGGCCTGCTGATTGACTACTTGGCGGGAATAGCCTGTAGTATTGGCATTACTCATATTATTGTTAGTAACCGCCAGCGCCGCGGCGCTTGTGAACAAACCCCGTGTGGAAATACATAACCCGGCAAATGTTGAAGCCATTCACCTACCCCCTCTCTCACCCTAATTCTTCAATCATATCGCCTACCAGGTTATCAATCGTGCTTAATACTCGTGAGGCGGCGCTATAAGCAGTTTGGTACTTAATCATATTAGACATTTCCTCATCAAGTGAGGCTGATGAGATTGACAGTCTTTGGTTATCAGCCTGGGTCGCCAGAGTGGAATACACATCATAGGCGCTTTCCGCATTACTCCCTGCAGTTGCCACCCAGGCAATGACCGATTGATAAAAACCGGTTAGGTCCTGCGCTAAACCATTATATTGAAAAAGATCTTCATCAAGCAGGCTGCTGATGGCATTAGCGACTGTATTATCACCGGCATCACCAGTGGAACCAGCAACAAGTTTATTCGCGTCGGCCGTTATTTCCGGATTAACCTGGATGTTACTGATACTCAAGGGCTGACTGTCATCCACGACAACAAAGAAATCAAGGCCGCTATTGCCGTCAAGATCAGTACCGGCACTGTGGAGTGAGTTAATTTTGCTGGCAATCGTGGTAATAAGATCATTTAACCCTTGCCGCAG
>JAQSXM010000043.1 GCA_029256645.1 Sporomusa sp.
TCCCTCAATACCCTGTCCGAACGCCTGGGCGTGGATAAGAGCACCATGAGCCGCAACATTGAGATTCTCGTGACCGACGGCCTGGTCAGCCGTACGACCGACCCGGACAACCGGCGAGCCATCACCATCATGCTGACCGATGCGGGCCGCCAGCTCTTTGATCAAGTAGAAGCCAGCATGACCCAGTTCTATGAAACGCTCTTTCAGGCTCTGCCGGCCAACAAACGCAGCCAGGTTCTGGAAAGCCTGGAGATCCTGCTTGAGGCCATTCCCGCCGGCCGCTGGTGCTAGCCGGAGAAACATCCCCCATAAGGAGGTAATCGATGGAAGCCATTCGTGAACAAGTACGGAAAAAATATGCGGCCGCTATTACTGAGGGCCAAAGCTGCTGCGGCAGTGACTGCTCCTGTAACCCGGTGACCGGCAACCTCTACCAAACAGGTGAACTAGACGGACTGCCCGAGGACCTCGTGGCATCCTCCTTTGGCTGCGGCAATCCCACCGCCCTGGCAACGCTGCATGCCGGAGAAACAGTACTCGACCTGGGCAGTGGCGCGGGCCTGGATGTGCTGCTCTCCGCCAGGCGAGTCGGTCCCGGCGGTAAAGCCTACGGCCTCGATATGACCGACGAAATGCTGGCGGCGGCCAGGGCTAATCAAAGCCGTGCCGGCGTTACTAACGCCGAATTTATCCAAGGCCATATTGAGGCCATTCCCCTGCCCGACAATACCGTTGACGTCATTGTCTCCAACTGCGTCATCAATCTCTCGGGCGATAAAGACCGGGTACTCACCGAGGCGTACCGGGTGCTGAAACCGGGCGGCCGGCTGGCCATATCCGACATTGTGCTGGTGCGGCCGCTACCACCCGGCATCCAGCAAAACCTGGCCGCCTGGTCAGGCTGCGTCGCCGGGGCTTTAGAAGCAGACGACTACCGCCGTAAACTGACGGCCGCCGGCTTTACCGCCGTTGAGCTGGTCACCACCCGCGTCTATGACTTCACCGATGAACGGGCCGCCCAGTTCCTGCCTGACCTGAAACCGAAGGAACGGCAGGCACTAAGCGGCGCACTCATCAGCGCCTTTATCCGAGCAAAAAAACCGGCTGCCCCACTCCGGCCAGGCGCTGACTACACCCTACGTCCGGCCAGACCGGACGATCTTCCCGCCATCGAGAGCCTGTTGACTGCTAACAGCCTGCCTACTGCCGGCATAGCCGAACACCTTTCCAGCTTCGTCATCGCCGATACAAACGGCGTAACCGGCGTCATTGGTCTGGAACTGGCCGGCAGGACCGCCTTATTGCGTTCACTGGCCGTAAGTGGCGACTGGCGTAAACGGGGCCTGGGCGGCGCATTGGTTACCCAGGCGCTCGAACTGGCCCGCCAAGCGGGGGCCACCATCGCCTATCTCTTAACCAACACCGCCGAACAATTTGTCGCCCGCTGGGATTTTACCCCTATTGCCCGGAACGATATTCCGGCCAGCCTATTAAAGAACTCGGCCTTAGCGGCGTTATGCCCCGCCACCAGCACCTGCATGCAAAAAAATTTATAGTGTGTCCATACTAAAATAATCAATGAAATGGAGCGATGAGTTATGAAAAAAATGCAAATCTTTGAACCGGCCATGTGTTGCCCCACCGGCTTATGCGGTGTCGGTGTTGACCCCGAACTGCTGCGAATTTCCGCCGTGCTCAACGCATTAAAGAAAAATGGCATCGAAATCGACCGCTTTAATCTCACCGACGCCCCGATGGAATTTATCAATAACGAAGCCGTCAACAGGCTTATTAATGCCCACGGCGTCGATCAACTGCCTGTTACCGTCGTCGACGGTGAAATTGTGATCACCGGCCGCTACCCGGCCAATGAGGATTTTATCAACATTCTCCAAATACCAGCAAATCTTCTGGGGGAAACACCCGACACAGCGAAAGACAAACCGAAAAATGAAGGCGGCTGCGGCTGCGCCGGCGGCAAGTGCTGCTAACAACGGAGGTAAAGCGCTATGGAACCGTTTAATCCACAAAAGCTCACGCTGACCAAATATCTTTTCTATACCGGCAAAGGCGGGGTCGGCAAAACCTCAACCGCCTGCGCCACCGCCGTCACCCTGGCCGATAGCGGTAAAAAGGTGCTGCTCATCAGCACCGACCCCGCCTCCAACCTGCAGGACGTATTTCGCACCGAATTGACCAGCCAGGGCGTGCCCATCCCGGAAGCGCCCGGGCTGGTGGTAGCCAATTTAGACCCGATCCAGGCGGCTGCCGAATACAGGGAAAGCGTCCTTGCCCCCTACCAGGGCAAACTGCCCGATGCCGTCCTGCAGCATATGGCGGAGCAGCTTTCGGGCTCCTGCACGGTAGAGATTGCCGCCTTTAACGAATTTTCCCGCTTCATTACCGATGAAGCCCTGCAGCAACAATACGACCATATCTTATTTGATACCGCGCCGACCGGCCACACCCTGCGCATGCTGCAGCTTCCCTCGGCCTGGAGCAATTTCATCAGTGAAAGCACCCACGGCGCATCCTGCCTGGGCCAGCTTGCCGGTTTAGACAGTAAAAAGGCGATGTATAAGCAGGCAGTGGAAACACTAGCCGACGGCCAACAGACGACGCTCCTGTTGATATCCCGGCCCGAAACGGCACCGCTCAAGGAAGCGGCGCGGGCGTCGCAGGAACTGGCCGACCTGGGTGTTACCAACCAGGCCCTTGTTATCAACGGTGTACTGGCCGCCTATGACGACAACATTTCGGAAAGCCTGTACCACAAACAAGAGCAAGCGCTGGCCGCCATGCCGCCGGCTTTAGCAAGCCTCACCACCTACCAGATTCCGCTCCGGGCCTACAACATTACTGGCATCGACAATGTCAGGGCCTTGCTTACACAAGATCATTATGTTGTCCGGAATGAAAAACTCCAGGCCCAGAACATTCCGAAGCTTATCGATGTGATCGACGACCTGTACACCTCAAATAAAAAGGTCATCTTCACGATGGGTAAGGGAGGTGTTGGCAAAACCACCATTGCAGCGGCCATTGCCATGGGATTAGCCGCCAGAGGCAAAAAGGTGCACCTGACCACAACTGATCCGGCTGCCCATCTACAGTTCGTCATCAGCGAAACCGCCAACATCACAACGAGCCGCATTGATGAACAGGACGAACTAAAAAAATACCAGGACGAAGTCCTGGCCAAAGCCCGCGAAACCATGTCTGCTGAAGATATCGCCTATGTGGAGGAAGATTTACGCTCCCCCTGCACACAGGAGATTGCTGTCTTCCGGGCATTCGCCCAGATTGTAGAGAAGGCAGAAGACCAGGTGGTTGTCATCGATACCGCCCCAACCGGCCACACACTGTTGCTGCTCGATTCCACCCAGAGCTACCATAAGGAAATCGAGCGTTCTCATGGCGACATCCCCGAAGAGGTCAAAAAGCTGCTGCCGCGGCTGCGCAATGCCGCTGAAACCGAGGTCATCATCATTACTCTGGCTGAAGCCACACCGGTCTATGAAGCGCTGCGCCTGGAAGAAGATTTGAAACGGGCGGGCATTGCCACCAAATGGTGGGTCATCAACGCTTCCCTGTATCACACCAAAACAACCAACCGCCTGCTGGCGGCCAAGGCCAGCAATGAAATTGAATGGATCAACAAGGTTGATCAGCACGCCCAGGGCCATTTTGCCGTCATCGCCTGGAGCGCCGCCGACATCAAGGATGATCAACTGCTAACTCTATAAACCAACAAACCGCTTCTGCCGGGAGCTATCCCCACCGTTTACGGCGAAACCCGGTCTGGGCACTCTTGTCCCAGACACCGGCACCTGCGGCAAGCAGACTTATCACCTACACAGCCAAAGCCGGGATAACCTCCCGGCTTTGGCTGTTATCGTACTTAGACGCGGCTCGGCGTGCGGCCAGCCTCGCAATATTAGTCTCACGCACAGAACCAAAGATGACTATTGGGGAAAAACGCGGATGGCGGCCTCGCCACTTACCGGACAGGCATTTTCACAGGAACCGCATCCCACACACTTATCTATCAGAACCGTAGGCCGGTGATGTTCATCGGCTTCGATTGCCAGGACCGGACATTGTTCACCACATATATAGCATAATTTACCCTCATTCCAGGCTATACAACGAGGCTTATCAATAACCGCCTGACCCATCCGGACTTTTTCCAGAGGCACTTTTGCAATCGCTCCGGTCGGACATACCTCCTGGCATACCAGGCATAAATCGCAACGGTTTTTACGCGGGATGATATAAGGTGTTTCAAAATTCGCTATGCCGTCTGTGATAAGCATCGGGCGCAACGCTTTGCTGGGACACACCTGAATGCACCTCCCACAACGATTGCAAACGGCAGTAAAGTCTGTTTCCGGGAGAGCTCCGGGCGGACGTAAAACTTTTTCCGCCGCCCAAACAGTCTTTTTCCATAAAGCGGCAGCCATGGCAACGGCAAAAGCAACTTTGAAGAATTGTCTTCGCGACGGTTGATGCTTTGTCGCTGCAATGTCATCGGCAGGAGCAAGCTGACTGTTTTTACCGTTCGAGGAACTTCGCTGCCAGTTGATTGCTTCTGTGGGACAAACCCGGTGACAGTCCCCGCAGGCTAAGCACCCTTCTTGCGCAACACCAGTATCTGCCGGCGCCGCGCCGACAGAACAGGTTCTCGTACATTTCTCACAATGTACACAGTTTCCCGCAATCCGGTAGCGGAACAGCCGCAGCCGGGCTGCCAATGACAGCAGCACTCCTGTTGGACATAGTACACTGCACCAGAGACGGGAAAAAAGCAGGGTACCGGCCGTAATCCCAATGAGTGTCCAGGGCATATACCCCTGCAATCCCCTCACAATCTCATGGCTAAACAGCGCAAATGGGGTTAAGAAGAAGACCCAGTTTGATCCCAGAACAAAGACACTCACTAAGAAGATCAACCAATAATACCGTATTGGCTGTACGGCGTACAGTACTTTGGTTCTGGTTAGTGACATGCTTTTAAGGAATGCCCTGCCAATTTTATCGATCAACGTCAAGAAAGCGCCAAAAGGGCACAGCCAACCACAAAATACCCGCCCCCACAGCAAGGTTGCCGTCAAGGTCAATAGCGGCAGCCACACCCAGTAGGGAACCGCCTGCTGCCAACGGAGCTGACTCAGCAAAAGCCAGGGATCAAGTCGGGAAAACCACTGTAATAATGAATTTTCCGGTCCGAGCGGATACGATAAGCTGGCAAGAAGCAGCACAAAAGAAACTAACGAGATCAATTGCACCAGATATTGCCCCCAAAGTGCCATCTTTGATTTCATTACCTCACACCTTCACAACTGTAAGCTTTTGCAAATCCATCTCGCCCACTCCCAATTGCGCAGCTGCGGACACATACCCGATTTCCGCCGGTTTAAGACCAAATAACGTTGTTCCATAAGCGTCAACGGCTACCGGATCAACACCAAAAACCACTTGGTTCCATTCACGAATGGGGCCCGGTCCGACAGGGCCATTATCGGTAATACCTCTTGTAGCGTCCAATATGGTAAGGTGAGGTTTACGGAACGCAGCAAGTTCAGCAATTCCTTGGATAAGGTCTGTCCTGTGGAAGTAGCCTCGGTCCCATACCAACCCCATCATGTTTTTCATCCCCAGAGTCAGCTTAGTAATTCCATGATGCTTGAGTATGGGAAAGTTAATAAATACGTCGGCTTCTAACACATCCTTGGAAAACAAGGTAGTTTTCAGGATTTTACCCCCGATATCAACCTGCGTATAGAAATTTTGCGCATTAATGGCAAAAGCTCTTCCACCCGCAGCCTCTACTGCCGCCTTTATTCCACTGTTGGCGAGACATACGGGTGGGCTGCTAAACGGATAATCAATCACTTTGACCTCCTTAGCCCCTGCAGCCAAACATTGCTTCACCACAGCAGCAACTAAGCGCGGATTGGTCGTTGCTGCTTCTTCCGGTTTTCTGGGAACACTGAAGTTCGGCTTAATTACCACTGTCGCCCCGCTCCGAACCAATGCACTAATTCCCCCAAGAGCGGTAAAGCCTTTTTCGATTAGCGAGTTTGGCTCCGTTCCCTCCGCTATAACAAGTTTGCCACGATCGTACCCGCTTACCGCCGCCGACGACGTTTGATTGCTTTTCGTATCACCACTCTTTTCGGAAAACGGCAAGCCACACCCTGCCAATCCTAGCGATAATAATCCATAACCAACCCCACTGATAAATTGACGCCTGTCCATTTCAATCATTCTCCTTTCTATAATTGACTTCTTACCTTTTACAAGCCATCTAAACAACGATAATGCAGTCAATACCCAGCAGATAAAAGGGCTGTGGCAATACACTTTTTAATTATTCGTTCCTGCTCTGCCGGGATAACCCTGCAATGCGTGCCCAGTTCGCATTAATGGCGGACGCGATTTTCTTTTTCCCCTTGATGTCTAAATGCAGCCCGTCAACCGCTAGCTGCGCAGGAAGAAGTCCATTGGGAAATTCCATTTCCCGCGCCACATCGATATGGTCCTGGGTGCGGATGAAATCATTGACTAATTTAGTTTGATCTTGCCAATCCGGCGCTGTAGGTTCGTTGAACACTTTTTTAATATTGTCCGGATTAATAGGCGGCAACGTCAAAAATACAGGCAGGATATTGTTAGCGAGACATTTTTCTTTTAGCACCTTCAAATCCATTATGACGCTATCGGCCTTTACTCCTCCCCGCAGACTGTTTGTACCGGCTAAAATCAGCAGGTACTGAGGCTGGAAAGGCAAAACATCCTGTTCAAACCTCTCAACCATTGTTTGACTGGTATCGCCGCTTCTGCCAAGATTTATGGTGGGAAAATCCAGGTAATGCTGATAGCTGTACTCCCAGTCCGCCGGCGAATAGGAAACACTACCGCCGCCGTGCGTAATGCTGTCGCCGAATGTCGCCACAGTCACTGGCTTGGCAGGATTCACACTATATTTTCCAGCATCCGAATACACCCCCACCGGGTTTCCAGCCTTGTCCAGTCCTCTTACTCGCCAATAAAAGGGGTTCTCAGAAATTCTGGAACTTTCATCATAGTAGTCAAACCCCCTAACAATCGCTGTATCAATCCTGTGGATGGACGGAGCAACCCCGTTAGGGTTTTCCGGAAGATCGTTCAGTATTTCAACCTCATATTTTTCCGCTCCGGCTATGGGAATCCAGGCATATACCGGATACAGCAACGTACTGCCTGCACTTTGGTTGAAAACTGCAGTGGGGACAGGTTTTTGCAGAGGATCTTTCTGCCGGTCAATATATACCAGCTCAGCATCGGAGAAAACACCTATCGGATTACCGTCAATATTCAGTCCCCGAACACGCCAATAAAAGACCTCCCCCAAGAGGCCTGTGGATACATCGGCATTAAATCCGTTGACGTAGACTTGTTTCGTGGTAAAGAAGCGGTTTTTGGATAACGTCGTGCCATTGGGATTTTCCGGCGGTTCTGTTAACAACTCGATTTCATACACTACCGCCCCTTTGACCTTGGTCCAGATCAGAACCGGCTTTACAGAAGCGGGAGCCTGCCGGGAAAAATGAACCCTAGGAACTGGCTTGTCCGTCTGCGAAGCTGCCTGACTTACAACCCGCCCCGGTGCCTGTTCCCGCTTGCTGCCAGTCCCTATTCCCGTTGCGGTATTCCCGAAAATGAAACTGCCTGCCAAAATAAGCATGGAAAAACTCAGCGAAAAAATGATTACAAAATTACTTTTATGTAACACCCTTCTCACAGGCGCCTCTCCTTATCACTATAATAAAGCGCGGTTAGCGCAAACAACTTGTCTATTCACGCCAAGCACCCAGTCACGTTACCAGCCGATAGTCAATATATTAACTGCTGAACATAAAACTATCATTAGCCTGAGATTAGAATTAGATTAAAAACTAGCTCTCTTAAAACACAGGACATAAGGCAAGTAACACCTTACTCCTATACCAAAGACCTGGAAGCTACGTGCGACCAGGCCTTTGTATCAGCTATGCTGCTCAATCGAATGGGTAAAATTTTGGACGACTCTGCCATACCGGTACCGGTCATCAAAAATGGCACTTACATGGTCGGCGTTTGGAAATGTATAGATTTGGCGGGGCCCTTTGGTGGCGTTATAGAGTTCCAGCGACATGTCGGCTGGAACAAGCTTATCGGCTTCGCCGTGAATGTAAAGAATCGGGGTTGTCACATTGCGCACTGCCCGGACCGGTGATGCCTGATAAAAAGTAAAACGGGAATTGAGATAGGCGATAACATTTGCGTATTGCAGTAAAAGCTTCGGCAGTACCATTCCCGGCAGGTGCAGCCGCTGCTTCATTTGCAGCATCAGCAATGTTTCAAAATCAGAGTAGGAACTATCGGCAATATAAAAAGCTACCCGCTTATTGGCTTCATTGAGCTCGGCGTGCATGAGAGCAGTTGCCGCGCCCATAGATATTCCATGAACACCAATCGTACCCTCAGGAAAACGTTGCTGAACCCAGTCCACCCACCGATCCAGATCATATTTCTCATAGTTGCCCCAGGTGACCGAGTTACCGCCGCTTTCCCCGTGGGCCCGCGAGTCGACAAGCAAGATATTAAAGCCGGCATTTAGATAAATATTTAGATAGTTAAGACCGACTAAACGGCTCTCGGTAAAACCGTGTAAAAAAATAAGGGTATTATCCGTGGCTTGGGGATTAGTAATGTACGTCCCCTGTAGTGGATAGCCAAAGCGGGATTCAATAACAATATTCTGCCACTGCTTTTCCAGTTTGCCAAATTCCAAAAGTTGCTTCAGTCTTCCCTCCTTTTGCGCATTCAGACGGGAATGTAGGACGCTCGTTTCTTGGTAGATAATGTTCCCCACAAACAGGCCGGCGCCATTTATAAAGAGGATAACGACCAATGTACCGACCAGCAACCAGCGTCGCCAGGTCCTTTTTTTCAGTAGGTGGAATTCTATGTTGGATTGCATGGTATACCTCGCGCAGAATATATTGGCGTATGATCATCCCTTTGGTAAAATTAGACTAAATTGTTTTCTGATAAATTTTAATAGGTATTGAAAGTAGTTTAACTTCTGAAGATTACTATTTTATTAGACCAAGATTAAAATCAGATTAGAAATACATACAGGTTCTTCCCAATTAAGCAAAAATGTGTTTTGATATAATTGCACACAATCACACTGGTTAAACGGGAAAGGGTAACGGCAATGACAACAGAAGGAAGAAAAATATTAGTAGTGGAAGACGAGTGGAAAATCGCCCGTTTTCTCCAAATGGAACTGGAACATGAAGGCTTTCAAACCGCCATCGAAACAAACGGCCGCAGGGCTTTCGACCGGATTATGCAGGAAGACTTCGACCTGATCCTTTTGGATCTCATGCTGCCGGAGATGGATGGTGTGGAAGTCTGTCGGCGCGTGCGGGAATTGTCCGAAGTTCCGATTATTATGGTAACTGCCAGGGACGATATCGAAGCGAAAGTAACCGGTCTGGACTCTGGTGCAAATGACTATCTTACCAAACCGTTTGCCATTCCGGAACTGTTTGCCCGCATCCGTGCAGCGTTCCGCAAGACAAACATTGTGCAGCAGCCAACAGATGACAACAGACTTTGTGTAAAAAATCTAAAGTTATTTCCGAACCGCTATGAAGCCCAGGTTGACGGGCAGCCGGTGGAATTAACCAAGAAAGAATATGACCTCCTTGATTATCTGGTACATAATAAAAATCTGGTACTGAATCGAGATCGCATCCTGCAGAAGGTCTGGGGCTATGAATATACGGGAGATACCAATATTGTGGATGTTTACATCCGTTATCTACGTAACAAACTGGATGAGCGGTTTGGACAGAAATACATCTATACAATCCGGGGGGTAGGCTATGTGGTTAAAGATTAAACAACTGGCCATACCGCTATCGATCAAACTGGCCATCCTATATGCGGTCATTCTTTCCTGTATCCTGCTTTTTACCAGTCTAATCACCGTAGCGGGACTGTATTATATGTTATATACACAGGCGGATAATGCCCTCGACCAAAGCATATATAGTGTAACTCACTATCTTGAGGCGGGAAACGCAGTAGATCAGCACCTGCTTAAAAAAAAGCTCCTTCCGACAGGAATCATACTTCGAATCATTGATAATCAGAACAACCTCGTATTTGACAACGCCCCCGCCATTTCTGATACCCTTGATTTTTCGGAAGAACATGCTGATGAGGTAGGCGCGTTCCTGCTCGCCCCGCTCAATAAAAGAACCCAAATCGTCTGTATCGATCATCACTTTTATTACTATGCCAACCAAGTGGTTACCATTGACAATCGTTCCTATCAGCTGCATTTTATGAAACCCATGACGGAGCAGACTCATTTCCTGATGTTTCTGGTCAAAATCCTGCTGGTAACCAATGCACTAGGCCTGCTGATTGCCATCATATCCGGCATATTTATCAGCCGCAGAATTCTCCGCCCCCTTCGTGACATCATCAATACCGCCAAAGAAATTGAGGTTAACGACCTTGGGAAACGTATTGATATTACGGGTAGTAATGATGAACTGCAAGAACTCGCTAAAACCTTCAACCATATGCTGAATCGGATTCAGACCGGTTTTGAACAACAGCGCCGCTTTGTATCGGACGCATCCCACGAATTGCGCACGCCAATTACAGTCATCAGCGGCTACGCAAACATGCTGGACCGCTGGGGCAAACAAGATCCTGCGGCTTTGGATGAAGGCATTAGCGCCATAAAATCGGAAGCAGCCAATATGTACGAACTGATTGAAAAACTGCTCTTTTTAGCAAGAGCCGATCATAGTAAGCAAATCGTTACAAAAATATCTGTGAAAACAGAACCTCTACTCGACGAGATTGCTCAAGAGACTCGCCTGATAGCTCCAAATCATCAAATATTGCTTGTACAAAATGACCCGGCGACCATTGATGCGGATGCTTCCTCCATCAAAGAGATGCTGCGCATCTTTATCGAAAACAGTATTAAATTTACACCAATGGGCAAAACGATAAGCATTGCTTCCCAAAAAACAGGCAGCCATTTGGAAATTACCGTCCAAGACACCGGCATAGGAATACCGGAAGACGAGCAGTCCAATATCTTTGACCGCTTTTATCGGGTTGATAAATCACGGACAAAAGCCACCGGGGGAGGTACAGGTTTAGGCTTATCGATTGCCCACTGGATCGCCGCTCAGCATTCCAGTACCATTCATTTGACCAGCAAACCGGGGGATGGCACCAGGGTTACCGTCAGAATCCCGCTGCAGGATGCAGCAAAAGCCGAGCATGATATAGAATAATAAAGGCGTAAAGACCTGGAGAAATCTCAAGGGTCTTTACGCCTTTAAAAATAACTTTTTCACCATACGATGTATTGCTCTTGACTATATTTTTGTTACATGTTACTTTTTTAATAATTTGTAATAAAGTTAAAAGACGGATCTTCTCAGAAACTGACCTGGCTGCAATGAACAAGCTCTTGGGCGAAAAGTCATCGTGGGCAGTTGTTCGTAAAATTAATGAATTATGTGGAGCGGGCCATTGCTCGCCTCTTTTCCTTTAGTAACAAGCGACAAATCCAACAGTACATATTGTATTAATAAAGAAAAGTTGTCAGGAGTTGACCAAACGCTATATACTAATGCTAAGTTCATTCGATATAAGGTTAGTGAGCCAGAGGTGAAACTAGTGAAGCAAATCTGTTCAACACTTGCTGAAAAAATACAGTTTATTGATATTGAGCATACGCATAGTCATTCATTTGGGCACTTAATCCTGCCATTGCAAGGAACGTTACGTTTAAAATCAGGGCAGCGGTCGCTAATTCTGGACTATCACCATGTTCTTTTCCTGCCTTCGGGATGCGAGCACAGCTACTATTCAAAAGATCGAAATGAATTTTTGGTATTTTATATTCCATATACCTTACTTTCTCATAACTGTACTGACGACGAAGTAAAATATTTAGAGTTTGACGACCGCTGGCGCGCACTGCGTTTCCTGATGCTGAACGAGTGCGAGGCGGAAAAAACGAGTACTACAGCAATGAACCAGCTGCTCTATTATTCATTTCAATTAATCCAACAGAATCAGGAGTATCCATCTATTCGCTATCTTCACAACCATTATCATACCAGCATCTCTCTTCAGACATTAGCAGCCTTAGAACATTATCATGCCGGTTATTACAGCCAGTGGTTCCAGAAAAAAATGGGAGTTAGCGTGCAAACCTATCTACAAAAGTTAAGACTGCTGGAAGCCAAACGATTGCTCCGGGAAACAAATTACAGTATGCTGGCGATTGCCCAGCAAGTCGGCTACGAACATCAGGCATCATTAACCAGACTGTTCAAACAGTGGGAAGGAATAACGCCCCATGCTTATCGCAATGATTCTATAAACAAGTAAAATATCATCTTGAATACGGTGAAAAAGCCTCTTTTTGCCGCGTCTATAATAAAGTAAGGCAGCTGCCTTACTTTATTATTTTGCCATTCGGTAAAAAGAAGGAGAACCCATATGCAAAAACATTATCAACTGTTCCTATTAAGTCTTGCGGTTTTTTTGCTGATGACAGGCGATGGCATGGTACTGGCTTTACTGCCAAAAGTCGTCATTACGCTAACCAACTCCAGCGCATCTGTTTGGCACTTAGCAGCCGCATATGCTTTAGCACAGGTATTGTCACAGCTGCCTGTCGGAATGCTGGCCGACCGATGGGGTTCCAAGCCTTTCATACTGCTGGGGTATATACTAAGCATCATTGCAGGATTATTATTCTACTTCGCAAATAATGTTCATTTGATTCTTTTCGGCAGAGTATTACAGGGAATTGGCGAGGCACCATTGCTAAGCCTGGCACCGGCTCTATTATCAGTCCGTTATTTTGCCAATAAGGGAAAAGCGATTGGTATATATAATGCTGCTATTTACCTGGGACTGACTTTGGGACCATTTCTTCGAGTCATGCTGTTGAAAGACTGGTCAGATCATCAGGTTTTTTTGCTTTACGCCGTATTTTGCTTCATCAGTGCGCTCATCATTAGCTATAGTATGAAGCCTCACCGGAACAGTCAACGTACAGACGGAGAAATGGTCACTATACGCGGGTGCCTAACGCTAATGAAAGACCCTCATATTGCAGCTGTCCTGTGGGGGATCACGTTATATGGAGCAGGATTCGGTCTGTTTATGACCGTTATTCCCGCCTTTTTGCTTACTGTAAAAGGGTATAGTCAGTCCAGTATTAATATCTTTTTCTCAGTATTTTATGTTGCAATCAGCCTGGCTCAGCTAACAATCGGCTACCTTTCAGATCGGCTGGGGCGGCAATTATTTATGGTCACAGGTATGCTCATCGCAGCTGCAGGTATTGCCGCATCCGTGTATTTTCATTCTTTTGCCCTCACACTGATCTTGTGTTTCTCCAGTTTTGGCTTAGGAGCTTATTACCTCGCTTCTATGACTTTTTTAAATGAAAAAGTACCGGCAGGATTTAAGGGCGCCATTTCCGGAATTTATTATTTGTTCTGGGGGATCGGCATGTTTTGGGGTCCAATGCTTTTGTCCGGTTACATACAAG
>JAQSXM010000439.1 GCA_029256645.1 Sporomusa sp.
GTCTTCACCCGCCATGGCAAATGCCAGCCTGCTCATCAAATCCTCACCATACGCGATTTGCGGATTCAAAATCCCTTCCGCAGCTACTGTTTCGCCTGTGTCCAGCCTGATAAGAAAAGCAGCAATCTTGGTTGTGCCCAAGTCGATGGCCAGGCCAAATGGAGTATAAAGGCAATCTACAGCAGCTACGTCAACAATTTGGCTGCCACAAACAGCCACTGCCAGCTCACCGTCAGTCACCATCGGATTGACGCGGCGCAGCAAAGCCAGGCTGACCGTAAGCCCTGTTACGCCATGCCTGTCTTTTAAAAACTTTTCTATCTGCTGCCACAAAGAATGTGGATGGTGAATGCTTGTATTTATTAGACCAGAAACGCTATAACGTTTAAACGGATAATCCACCGGCGCTGCCTGGTATTGACTTTCAACCTGTAGCTGCTGACGACCGATCAGGGAGGTTACAGGAATCTCGATCTTGCACGGACCGGCAATCTGCGCCTGGCAGGCGAGACGATATCCTTGCTCAAGTCGCGCTGGAGTCAACATATTCATTTCATTCGCTGATGGCAAGGATAACTCACCTGCTATCAACCTTACCAGACACCGGCCACAAAACCCTTTACCGCCACAGGGCGCGCTAATGCCATGTTCGAATAGTTCCAGGCCCTGAGCTGCTGCCAGGATAGTTTGTCCGATCTCGGCATAGACCCGCTTCCCCACAGGTTCATAATCAATAATTACTTTTGCGATAGCTCTCTGCTCCAATCCAGACATATTTCCACTCCCTGGCGGGCATCATCGACCCAGGCATCTGCTCCGGTATATTCTCTTACTTTTTCATTAACCAGCCCGCCGATGAGGATCTTGATTTTTGTGTTGCGCTCAACTAAACGTGCCAATTGAATTGTTCGTTTTAACGCCTCAAAACCGGGAGAAAGCAGGGTACACAGACACAGTATTGGGGCGCCGGATTCAGTTAAAGCCAGGATAAATTTATCAGGCGATACATCCACACCCAGATCATACACCTCAAAGCCATAACAACGCAGCAAAGAACCTACCAGATTTTTCCCAATATCATGAATATCGCCTTCAATTGTGCCAAAAACAATTTTACCGATAAATGGTTTTCTTTCAGTAGGTTCAACTACAGGGCCCAGCATATCCATAATCTGAGAAAAAATCTCTGAGGAGAGGATTAAATCGCCTAAGAAGTATTCCCCGCGGGAGTACCTGTCACCCACGGCCACCAGACCGGCACGGCATTCTTCAACAATATCCAGCGGCGAGCTGCCAAATTCTAAGCCCTTTTTGACCAGTTCGAGCGCCAACGGCTCATCAAGCTCGCCGATAGCGCTTGCCAGAAGTCCTAACACCATCATCGTTCCCCCTTCAGCGGTTGTATATCTGAAACCAGAGAGTACCGGTCACCGCGATAATAAAATACCCCAATGCCGATAGGTCTGTCATCACTATCATACAGAGCTTGCTGCAGCTTTAGGACAGGTGCCCCTGGCGCCACATTAAGGAGTTTGGCATCAAATTCACTGGCACTTTCGGCACTTAGAATGGCCTGACTTCGTACCGGCAGAATGTCTGTATGGATGGTAATAATCTCGGAAAAGGCCTTATATTGAAACTCATTTTCAAGGATAGGCCGCCCCTTGATATAGGACATATATTTGTGTTCAACAGCGAGCGGCTCATTATCGGCCATAAGCAGGCGACTATAATGTAAAACGCCGTGGCTGGCCACCATGCCCAATTTTGTGGCAAACTCTGGGAGATCCTTACGGAAACGCACATGGATCAGCCGGTATCCGGGCTCTTTCCCTAAATGTTCTACATGCACATTGAACTCTTTCATTAAAAACTCGGCGCGGTCCAAAGACGGCCTTGATACAAAAGTTCCCCGGCCCTGCTGGGCACTGATCAGGCCACGCTCGGCAAGCAGGCTTAAACACTTGCGGACAGTCGTCCGGCTAAGTTCATATTCACGCCCAAGATCGTTTTCTGATGGCAGCGGCTCGCCTGCTTTCAATTCCCCTGATAGTATCTTTTTTTCCAGAATGGTTGCTAACTGATAGAAGGGAGGTGTAAATAAATTTTTGTTAATTCTGTCCATGCCTTTTTGCATCCACCTTATGATAGCTTCTCCTGTAAATCATTTCTACGCCGCATGAATCTTCCCTTCTTAACAGTAAAATATTTGTAAATAATTAAGGGAGGCGACCCCGGGTTCCCCGGGGCCGCAGTTTTTTAATAGTAAAACTCGAATTTCATCATATATGTTTTATCAAGCCTATCAGAGGGGAGGTCGGTAAGTCCTCTGTTTTTAATCTTGAAGTCCTGGTATTCCAGAGATGCAACGATATTCTTGCCAATTACGTTCTGATAGCCCAGGAAGAGAACATTAACATTGTCTGTTCCGTGGAAACTTACATTATATGGCTGGCTGGTATTGCTGACAGCCGTTTGGTCAAAGCCGCCTGCACCGGCAGGAATAGCACCTGCGTCAATGCTGCGATAGCCAACCATCCAGGCATCTGTTCCCTTTTTGGCAGGATTAACAAGATTTACAGCCGGATACAGTACTGCCGGTCCCTGGCTGTTGCTGACCTGAACAACCCAGGCCTTCGGGTTGGATGGCAAGCCACCTTTAGCATTGTCCAGAGATGTGCTGACATAGTCGCCCAGAACAGTAATTTTGCCAATTTTATAGTCAAAACCGGTTGACCAGCCTTTGGAGCTATCGTAACCATAACCTGCCTTAGTATTAATTGCATTTTTATTTGAACTGCTTGTGTCACCTTGGTCAGCATTTGACCAATAATAACCCGTCTTGACATTGAGATTGTCTGCAAGCTTAATCCCAAGCTGGCTGGTAGATAGCTGACTAGTATTATTAGTAGTCGCTGGTGCTATTACCGATC
>JAQSXM010000044.1 GCA_029256645.1 Sporomusa sp.
GATACAAATATTGTCGTGCCTTCTTTATTAAGACGGTATAGCATCTGCCAGAATTCCCGCCGTGACACAGGGTCAACACCAGTCGTTGGTTCATCCAGAAAAAATATTTTAGGACGGTGCATCAGGCCGGCCGCCAGCGCCAGTTTTTGCTTCATGCCGCCGGAAAGATTATCGGCCAGACGGTCTTTAAACGGCAGCAGATTGGTGAAGTCCAGAATCTCTGTCCCCAATTCCTTAACCCGCTTGCTATTAGCCCCATATAACGCGCCAATTACCTGAATATTCTCCATAACCGTGAGATCACCATACAGACTGAATTTTTGAGGTACATAGCCAATCTGATTTTTTACAGATTCTGTGTTGTCGCTGCCCAGCAAACTTATTTTGCCAGACGTGGGAGCCATAATGCCTGTGATCATTCGGATCGTAGTAGTCTTTCCAGCCCCATCCGGCCCAACCAACCCGAAAATACTGCCGGCTTTAACCTCCAGGTTAAGATTATCCACCGCCGTCAGAGTGCCAAATCGCCGGGTTAACCCGATAAGGGAGATCATCTTAACACCACATCGGCGGGCATCCCTGGTTTTAAAATCCCTTCCATATTGTCGATCTTCACTTTCACCGCAAACACTAAATTGGCCCGCTCGCTTTGTGTAATGCTCTGGCGCGGGGTGAACTCCGCATTCTGACTGATTTCCTTAATCTCGCCTCTAAATACCCGCCCGGGGAAAGAGTCGACCTTAACCTGGGCTTCTTGCCCAACAGCAATCAGCCCTAACTGGGTTGACGGCACATAGACCTTAAGCCAGCAATCACTCATATCGCCTACCGTAAGAATCGCTGCGCCGGGATTAACATACTCTCCATTCTCAAAATTTTTAGAGAGTATCAGTCCGTTGATCGGACTGATCACCGCAGTGTCCGCTACCAGTGTCTTACTTGCCGCCAAAACTGCCTTGCTTCGTTCTACCTCAAGCCGCTGTGCCTCAATGGCTTCCGGCCGGCTTCCTTCATCTCCCAGCGCATCCCGTTGAGTAGCTGCCACCATCGCGTTATAGGCAACATCCATATTTGAACTGGCAGTATCCAGTTGTTGTGCCGAGATAGCCCCGGCACTATATAGACTTTGATACCGCACATAGTCCTGCTTGGCCTTATCATATACCGAGCGTGAGGAGGCCAGCAACGCCCCCAGTTCCTGTCGCTCCTGATTACGCGGGCCGGCCTCCAGGTCTCGAAGCTGAGCAGCAGCTTTGGCTAACGCGGCCTCATCCCTGATCACCTGGGCTTCTAAATCGGCACGTGTTACCCTGGCAATTTTTTGCCCGGATCTTATCGTGTCACCAACCTTACTCTCCAGCCCTGACAAATAACCGTTAACCTTTGGCATAATATCGGCTCTGGTTACCTCAATAGTGCCTGTAGCTGTAATACCGGTTTTTGTTGGCCTAAGATAGTTGTAGCCAACTACCCCGGACACAACAATAATAACAATGATTCCAGCTAATAACTTCTTATTAACCATCATGATTTTTCACCCCACTCAAAAAAATCTCTATAGCATTAATGGCATATTGTGCATCCTGATCAGAATTGCTTAACGCAAAATGGCGGGTTATCGGGCGGGTAATAAAATAAAAATTCATCATGCCAGCCAAAGCCAATGTTGCAGTATTCACATCCAACTCCTCACGGAACTCACCACAGGCAATCCCCTCATTTAAGGTTTCAGTCATAAAATGATAAATACGTTCAATGTATTTACGGATAATAGGGTCAAAAAACTTTGAGGGATTTAGTAGCTCTCCCATCAAGAACTTGGTAAGAAACGGCATCTTCTTGTGTATGAGCACCACATTATGGGCATAACCCATAATTTTTTCAGTTGGAGAAGTTTGTATCCCCTTTACCGCATCCAGCAATTCACCAATTGGTGCAAATTGTTTCTCAAGAATCGCTGCATAGAGGCCTTCCTTACCGCCAAAATAATAGGAAATTAAGGCGCTGTTGGCACCGGCTGCTTTTGAAAGCTCTCTAATTGACACACCTGCTAAACCTTTTTCCGCAAATAGCCTTTCTCCCGCCTCAATCAGCTTTTCCTTTGCATCTTTTTCCACAGATCTACTCCTTTTTAATTAATCAATCGATTAATTAAAGTTTATTCCAACAAGGTTCCTTTGTCAAGAAAATTCAATCAAGGGCACCTATATGCCCTTGATTTTAAAATCAACAAATCAGGTTGTCTAACTACATTCTGACATAAACAATTTCCATAGGCAGTCCCCTGCTGTCCTTTGCCGGTTGCCCTGGAATTGTAGCAAAACCACGCTGCATCCCGGCAACCCCCACAACCGCCAAAGCCATAGCATCAACAAAATCGTCAAGCAGGCGCTTAGGATACTGGGACATGATCTCCTTTAAAGCATTCTCGGTATCTGCAAAGTACTGCTTTAAGACCTCCCTCCGCTCAGTATAACCGCTATCCTCTGTTTTTCTGCTGATTAGCGGCCTGCCACCAGCCAATAAAGCAAACCCGTATTCAGGATGAGATTCACGAAGACAACCTATATATTGCGAGTTTAGCTGCAAAAATTCATCCACCTCGCGTATCTTTTGGGAAAAACCCAATGACTGCTCTGACAAACTCTTGTTTGTAATCGTCAGGTTAACTGCTTTTGCTTCAAGCTTATCCTGGCTATAAACAGCTTGCCGGCAGGGGGTGTTAAATACGCTTGATGATTTTCCTTTCAACCGGCCGCGCAGTTCACGATCCGGCCTTAGCCGGTTTTCCGCCTCAGTCTCAGGCAAACCAATAGGAATATCAATAAGTATGCAGGCGGCATCATGATGTTCTGCCATAATATCAGCAATCGCAGGATAGACACCAAAGCCGTAACCACCATCATCTTCGATCCAAAAAACCGCCCAACCATAGTGTTTTCCCGTTTTTTTGCAGCTGTCAATCCCAACACACTTGCAGATTTTTCTGATACCCTCAGGGTGATTCAACAGACTCCGGGCCAACGTAAGGAATTCTGCCTCTACAGCAACCATGCTTCTTTCAGCAAAATCAGCCGCCGAATACAAGGGTGGCGCAACATCAAAAATGCCCCGGTAATGCAAATGCTCAAATTCATGATGAAGCAACGCATTATCTATCTCGCCAACCTGCCCGCATTCATCGGCAGTCAGATCTGTAATTTCAAACTTCTCATAGATAACCTTTTGTAAGTTTTGTTCTATTTTTTTGTAATCATCCAGGTAATATTTAACCGGTCTGGTTATATCCGAAATATAAGCCTCACTGGCATCATGCAGCAGACAAGCCAGTTGGACCTTAGCCGTGTAACCTCTTTTTGCGGCTTCGCGTGCACAATTAATCGAATGCTGAGCAACGCTGTAAAAGGTTTTAAAGTGTCCATTGGCCCTGCACATTTGGGATAAAGCATGGGCGATATCCTGTATAGCTACCTCTTCCGCCCGGGGGGCAAGCGGATAGAATAAAGTATTACTATATGTTAAAATTGCATTTTCTCGTTTTGACAGCATTGTTTAACACTCCTACGGTAACGATTGATACATATTAAAACAAGGAAAGCTGATTGTCGCCGTAACCTTGCCTATAGCCATTAATAATATCCTTCATTTTATAAAGAATACCCTTTCTGTCACATTCTGCTTGAAATAACTGCCACAGCCGCTTTGCGTTTGGTGAAGGGCACTCATAGTCATTGCCAAATTGAGTTATGTATTTTTGCTTAAGAGCCGGAAAATGCTCGTCAAGCTTTTTATAATACCATTCTCTTTGATTTTGCCGCAAGGTTACACCAAATGCCGGATAGATAAACCTGGCACCATTTTCAGCTGCCAAATGAATGATTCTACTGATATTACTGTCATTATCCTCTAGAAAAGGCAGTACCGGCATAAGCAGAATCCCAGTAAAAATCCCATTCTCTGAGAACTTTCTAATCGCCGAAAACCGTTTTGAAGCTTCTGCGACATAAGGCTCTATCTTCTTGCACTGCGCGTCATCTGCTGTAGTAATAGTAATCTTTATAAGTACCGGTGAATGCTTTTTGATCAGCTGCAGTACATCAATATCTCTTGTGATCAAATCACTTTTGGTAGCAATGGCGATGCCAAACCGGTGGGCATTAATTAATTCTAATGCACCTCTGGTTAAACAGCATTCTTTCTCAAAAGGATTGTAGGGATCACTCATTGCACCTGTTCCGATCACACCGGTCCGGCGCTTTGCTGTAAGCTCACGTGCAAGTAAGGCTAGAGCATTCTCCTTTGCCCTTACCTCATCAAAATTCTCTACCCGATAACATTCACTGCGGCTGTCACAGTAGATACAACCATGGCAACAGCCTTTATAAATGTTCATATTATAATTCTTGCCAAACCAGGCGTTACTAGTCTCGTAGCCGGATAGTATTGTTTTTGCTGGTATGAACTTCATGTTTTAAACCTTTTTTATAGTTATTGTAGCTTGTTCCTTGCCCTCTGGTGATCCATGGGTATAGCCAACCACATCAAAATATTCGCCAAGGCGCTTTGCCAAAGCTTCATAGTTGTGTGCTTTCCCCCGCATACAGGATGATAAGTGCACCACATCCACACCATTTTTCACCATCATCTCAATCTTTCGCTCAATATCACCGCCAGCGTGAGAAAAAGTAATAAGCTCTATTTCATCCGTATATCTCTCAAAAGCATCTTTTCGTTGAAAAAAAGCGTTAAGACAGCCTTTGCCTGTACAACGCAACATGGTTTCTTCCCGGACTAGTATTGCAATCTTCATAAAGCACCTCTTTATTCAGTACCGTAGTAGCCAAAACTACAGTGCATATTCACTTTCCTTCTGTTTATTATAGCAAACCTAACACTTATACCATAACATTTTTCAAAAGACAGAACCACCGTCCCCGAGTCTTTATAAAGAAACCGGCCAGTGGCCGGTTAAATACTTCATCATTCGCGGTGGATAAGTTGTGCTGCCAATTTCTCCAGGTCAATGTTATTAACCTCTTGGATATGTCGCTTCCATTCTGATTTGATTGCCGCTGCACCGCCAAAAGCGCCGCATAATGCACCAACGATGGCACCATTGGTGTCGGCATCATCACCAATATTAATAATTGAGGTTAAGCAGTCCTCAAACTGCCCTTTACCAGCGTAGAAGATCCCCAGGCTGAGCGGAATTGATTCGTAGCTTTTCATACCGGCACCAATCAGCCGGTATAATATGTTGCCAAGCTCAGCCAAACTCTTACCGGCATGACGATCCACCATTTCTACCACCAGCTTGATTCGTTCTTCTACTGAAGGCGCCGGAATGTCATGGCCTTGCTCCTCACCGAACCGCGCGCCATAAATAGCAGCGTCCATAACCGCTGTGATGTTTTTGCCACCTGCCATGGCGCAGGCTACCGCTGCTGCTACTGCACAGGTTGAGCCAACACCTGGTTTACTGCCATGAGACACAAGCGCTGATTCACAAGCCGCCTGGACCGCTTGTTTTATATCACCATGATAATAAATACCGATCGGCGCAACCCGCATAGCACCGCCGTTAGTATCGCCGATTTTTGCAGCCTCAATATAATCACCGCCTTCGGTAATGGCAGTTAGAAATCTGCGGGTACTTGGTCCAATCACCGTTGAAGCCAGCATTTTATTCTTAATCGCCCATTCTTTCATTTTAGCGACAAATAACTCCCTGCTAAAACCGGCGTGTTCAATTAAGACACCGGCAATAATAAGACTTTCTTCCGTATCATCGGTTATGGCCCCCTCTGTTAACATGCCGTGTGCGACTTGTTCTACTGACGGCTTATTAAACCCAATAATCCGCCCGTAAGACTTTTCTATTTGCTGCGGCGTCATAAATGAGGCCGGCATTCCCATTGCATCACCAATAGCTGCCCCGATTAAACATCCATAAGCACGATCTAACATAATTATTAATCCCCTTTGATTATTTTTTTTATATCGTCCAAACCAAAATTGCCGTTTGGACCAATAAAAGTCGTGTTCAATGCGCCACAGGCAGAGCCTATTCTTAATATATCTTCAATAGCCAGCTCATGCAAAAATCCATAGATGCACCCGGCGGCAAAGCAGTCACCGGCTCCGGTAGTATCCACAGCCTTGACCGCAAAAGCCGGGATGTAATACTCTCTCTGCCCGACATAAGCAGTAACACCCTCACGGCCATTCTTAATGATGACATATTGAATCCCCTGGGCAGTTGTCCAGTCCGCAAAATTGCCGGTAATACCCAGCCGGTCCTTCATTTTATTGATCTCTTTTACATTCGGTATCAGGATATCACTTAGCCCTAATACCGCCAGCAAGACGTTACGGTTAATTTCATGCACCAGCGGCCCCGGATCAAACATGATAACCGCGCCCTGACTCTTTATTCTGCGGACAAACTCTACAATCTCACCGGCATTTTCAGCCAGGAGATAATAGCCGGTCAGGTAAACAAGCGCGGTTGACGCCATTAATGAAGTTGCAACTAAATCAGATGAAAACTTGCTCTCGCACCCCTTAAAGGTCATAAACGTCCGTTCCGAGGAAGCGTCCACGATGACCAGTGAATAACCGGTACGCTGACCAGCCTGCACCCTGACACAGTCCCGTGGAATATTGGCTGCTGTTAAATAAGCGTCTATCCCCTGACCATCCTGATCAGCTCCCACTGTTGAAACCGGATAAGCAGTCACACCCAGATTCCGCAGTGTGCTGGCCACATTAATTGTCGAACCGCCCACCCTTTCAAAAGATTCGTTGATGAGCACATCTTCGCCTTTTTCCGGGTACTCGCCTACCAATAGATACTTATCAATAATCAGCCCGCCCAAAACCAGTACTTTATTTTTTATAACACCAGCTATACTCACATCATCACCTACTCATCCAACAGGACACTGCCCGCCTGATCCCAGGTTAAATACACTTTATCGCCGGTATTAAAGCGCTCACCACTAAACGAATTCTGGAGTTGAACAATCACTTCCGCCCCCATAACCTCTACCCGGAAATTCGAAATATTACCGGCATAGGTAATGAACTTAATCCGCCCGCATAAACAGGGCTTACCCTCAGGTCGCTCTGCCCCCAGTCGGATTCGCTCAGGCCGCACAGCCAGAATACACGCTTGTCCCGGCCGCCGCGCGACACCTGCTGCTGCCGCGATCTGGATATGATCGCCATTTTTCAATTCCAGACAATAATTGCCGTTATCAATAGCTTTAATAACACCTGTAAAAAAGTTAGATTGCCCCAAAAATCCGGCGACAAACGTATTGCAGGGTTGCTCATAAACAACGTGCGGCGCATCCAGCTGAACAATATTACCATCTTTCATCACAGCGATTTTATCTGACAAGGTTAACGCCTCTTCCTGATCATGGGTTACAAAGATGGTTGTAATCCCGACCCGCTTTTGAATCTGGCGTAATTCCACCTGCATATCCACCCGTAGTTTTTTATCCAGTGCGCTTAGGCTTTCATCCAGCAATAGCAGACGGGGTTTAATTACCAATGCCCGGGCCAAAGCGACCCGTTGTTGTTGTCCACCGGACAACTGTTTTGGTTTTCTCTTTTCCAGCCCTGTTAACTGGACCATGTCAATAGCCTCAGCCACCTGCTTTTTTATCGTTACCGGGTCAATCTTCCGCTGCTCCAGCCCAAAAGCAATATTTTGTTCAATTGTCATATGGGGAAACAGGGCATAGCTTTGAAAAACCATTCCCACATTGCGGTGGTACACCGGCAGATAATTATATACCTCACCGGCCACGATTACTTCCCCGGCGTCCGGGCTTTCAAAGCCGGCGACAATTTTTAATGTTGTTGTCTTCCCGCAGCCAGAAGGCCCCAGCAGCGATAAAAACGTGCCTTGCTCAATACTCAGATTGATATTATTCAAAACCAGGTTGGAATCATAGCGCTTAGTCAGATTGTTAAGCGAAAAATAGGACATCTGCATTACCTCCCAAAGACGTTCTTAATTGAGGACTGCATCAACGCTGCAATCAAAATAATCAAAGCCATCGTCACCACCAGGATGATGGTTGCAACTGCGTTAATCTCCGGGGTAAAGCCGAATTTTATAGATGAATAGATTTCAATCGGCAGCGTACTGCTCCCGGAAGGTATAAGAAAATAGGAAATGACAAAATTGTCAAAGGATATCATAAACGACAGGAAGCCGCCGGCTATAATCGCCGACCAGATATTCGGCAGAATGATCCGGTAAAATGTTGTCCACTCATTAGCCCCCAGGCTGTATGCAGCTTCCTCAATCGATTTATCCATATCTGCAAGCCTTGCACCAATGACCAGCACTGCATAAGGCAACGAGATAATCACATGTCCAATTAACAACATAAAGAGATTTTTACTTAACCCCAGTTTCATTAAAAACAGCAATAACGATAAACCCATAATCAGCCAGGGAATGGTCAGAGGCATAACCACCAGTGAATTAACCAGCCTCTTAATCCTGCTCCGCCCTTCTGGCATACCCAGCATCAGCGCGGTTGCCAGCACTACACAGATAACGGCTGTAATGGTGGCAATATAGACACTGTTTATGACAGCATCCATTAGCTTAGTATTAGTAAGCAGCACACTATACCAATGCGTGCTAAAGGAAAACGGCAACGTATTATACCGTGACTGATTGAAGGACATCAGCGCCAGTACAAAAACCGGAACGTACAAAAATGAAAAAATCAGAGCCGCGTACAGCCAGGCGAATACTTGTTTTTTCATTCTGTCAGACCTCCTTGTTGAATTTGCCTACAAGCCCCATTGACGCCAATACCATCGCCAGCAGGATAAAAGCAATTGCCGCCCCGAAATTCCACCCATAGATTTCGAAAAATTGATCTTCGATAATGGTACCGATGACCGAGCCATTAACCCCTCCCAAAATTCGCGGTTCAACAAAGCTTCCCAGACAGGGTATAAACACCAGCACTGAGCCTGTCAATATTCCCACTTTACTCAGGGGGAGGGTAATTCTCCGGAATGTAGTAAATGGCGTAGCCCCTAAACTCTGGGCTGCGTCCAGAATGGCATCATCCAGCTTTTCCAAAGACATGAAAATGGTGATTACCATGTAAGGAAAATAAATATGTACTAACCCGATAATTACTGCGGCCTGGGTAAATAAAATACCCAGACTACCCTCAATAAGATTCATATTGCGCAAAAAAATTTCCAGCATTCCGCCGTCACGCAGGAGATTGACCCAGGAATATGCCCGGACCAGGGCACTGGTCCAAAATGGAATAATGATCAGCAATAATAGCAGCCCTTTACCCTTGCGAATAATTTTCGCCATAATGTAAGCCATCGGATAGGCGACGATCAGACAAATCAAGGTAACAATCAGACTCAGTTGAACAGTTTTAGCTGTTAATTTCAAATATAGTTCTTTTGAAAAGAAATCTGTATAGTTCTGTAAAGTAAAACTGCCATTCGGCCCATTGCTTAAAAAGCTGAAATACAGCATGATAAAAAGCGGGACAACGCCAAATGCAATAAGCATAAATAGCGCCGGACTCATCAGCATAATTTTTCTTTGCATTCTTTCCTCCAGTCAAACGCTGCTCGCTGCGCCGTTTCCTCATATTTAAGAAAAGACTTGGCTTGTGCCAAGTCCTTTAGGACGTCGGCAGAAGCCTTAGTCGTTCTTATGTCAACAGAATTGCATTATAAATTCTGGTAGACCAAGAGAAAAAAGCAAGCCCAAAAGTACCTTGGGCTTGTTTTTTACCGTTAATAGCTTACTGGGCTTTTACTTCCTGCCATAATTCATTCCAGGCCTTTTTCACTTCATCTGTCTGATATGAGATAAAATACAGTTTATTCAGGGATGCTTCATCCATGCAATTATCCTTTACCAGTTGCGGGTCAAGGGCTGCTGTAGCCAGCTTGTTAACAGGGGCAGGACCACCGGATTTAGCCCAGTTTTCCTGGAACTCCTTGCTCAGCATAAAATCAATGAACTTGTAGGCCAAATCCTCATTAGGTGCATTTTTAACAATAGCCCAATTATCCACCCAGCCAATAGCCCCTTCGCGCGGGATGACAAATTTAATCGGCTGGCCTTCCTTCTTCATTAAAGCGGCTTGTCCACTCCACATGACACCAACAGCAATTTGATTATTGGCAAAGAGTTTGGACCACTCGTCACCGGTTTTCCAATAAGTCTTATTGAGTGGCTTTTGCTCCAGCAGCTTTGTTTTAATAGCCTTTAAATCAGACGGTTTATTGGGATTCTGGCCTAAAACGATGGCAGCATTCATTACTGCATCATTAAAATCGTCCCTAAAACCAATCTGACCTTTATATTTCGCATCCCATAAAACATTAATACTATCTACATTCTCTTTGATCATATTGCTATTATACGCAATAGCCGTCGACCCCCAAACCCAGGGAATCGCGTAAGTCTTGCCTTCCATGCTGTTCTCCGGCAATTTTTTGAACTTATCGGCAATATGCTGATAGTTCTCCAATTTTCCGGTATCGATGGAAGCAAGCAAGTTTTCTTTTTCTGCAACCGGCAGCACCGACGCATTGGGCAATACTACATCAATTTTGCCCACACCATCGGTTCTTAGTTTTGTTAGCAATTCCTCTTCCGAAGACATATAAATATGTACTACCTTGCATTTGTATTTGTCTTCAAATTGTTTAACGACCTCGGCCTTATCGGAACCATAATCTTTCCAGTTGACTACCACCAGCGTTTTGGTCTCTTTACTTGCTTCCGGCTGACTCGACTTCAGACCACAACCAGCAACCCCTACAACCATGACTCCGGCCAGCAGTGTTACCATTGCTTTTCTCAAAAACCCCTTTTTGTTCATCTTAACCCTCTTCCCCCTCCAATAAATACTTGGATATTTCCATTTTATACCCTTATCCGGTGACCCACCGCGCTAAGGCCTGCTTTATAGAGGCTGCGCTATACTTCCATATTAGCGACAACTTTAAACTGCATATTAGGTCCATAAACAACACGCAATACCTCAATCTCGCGATTTTCCCGGTCATATATTTGACCTGATGCCAGTAAAAGGGGAATATCCTTTTTTAACTTAAAGGTCTCTTTCATCACTGTGTCCCCTAGCATTGCATTCATCGACAGTTCGGCTCGTTTAGGAAAAACACGATATTCGGTTCGCATGAGATTATAAAGAGAATTAACACTAAAATCATACTGCTCCAGACCAGGGAATAAGTCCAAGGGAATCTGCGAATAATCAATTGTTAAAAAAATAATCTTTTCTCCTCGTTTTACCCCTCTTACTCTGTCCAGCGCCAAATATTTTTTATTGTCTATAGTGATAATATCTTTTCGCAATACCACAGAGTGCGGGGTTTCAGCCCGGCTCATAATATAGTCGGAAAAACCCCCGAAGTTCCAGACATTATAGCTTACCTCTTTAAAACACACATAAGTACCCTTGCCGTGAACCTGGCTTAATAAACCTTCATTAACAAGATCAGCAATCGCCCGGCGAATTGTCGTTCTGGTAATCTTATACTTTTGTGCCATCTGAGCTTCTGACGGAATCAGGTCACCCTCTTTGTATATCCCGTTTAAGATATCATCACGTATTATTTTTGCCAATTGAATATATAACGGAATCGCATCGTTTTTCTGTAATACTATTTTCATCATCTTCTCTCATCCGGTTGTCTACTTGTCCGTATCAGTTGAAATTGTAATTCGTCAGTAACCCATAAAATCCTGCAGGCAATTAGTAAAAAAAACCATTATCAAACATTTTTTCTCTCATAGGGGAAATTCAAAATAATGTGAATTTTTGCAGGAATTTGTCTATACAACGTCGTACTATAAAAAAAACAGTTTTAAAATCGCTCTGGGGAGGGAAGGTTTCTTATGCCTCATAATTCAAATACGTCAATAATGCCGGGGTATGAAAAAACAGCAGCATTTCCCGCACCAAAGATTATTTTCGTTACCGATCACAAGGGGAATTTACTGCTTTTCAATACAGAGGCCGCTTTAACGGTCGGTGTGCCGAAGGAGCAGTTGCTGCACCTAAATCTCGGCGAACTTATACATAATGGCACACTTAATACCTCTTATACCTTGCGAGCTGCTAAAAACAAATGCATTGAACAAGGTCTGGTTAGAACAAAGTTTAAAACCGAAACACTTGCTGTAAGCAGACCTGTCTTTAACCCTAGCGGAGACATACTTTACTTAGTAACGACCTGTGTAGCAGCCTCACCGGAAAGAAAAAAACATCGTGATGGCTTAAATCAGAGAACCAGCCCAACTCCGAAACATAAAATCCAGGTTTTCGGAATAGATACGGAAGACATTGTTGCTGAAAGCAATACGATGAGGACTATATTAAATCTAGCTGCTAATATCGCCAGATTAGACAGCCCAACAATCCTATACGGAGAGTCAGGCACGGGCAAAGAGGTGCTGGCGCGGTATATTCACCGGCATAGCACTCGCTCCAACGGCGCCTTCATGGCAATAAACTGTGCTGCTTTATCAGAGTCGTTAGCCGAAGCAGAGCTTTTTGGCTATAGCAAAGGAGCTTTTACCGGAGCTAATACGCAAGGTAATATAGGCTTAGTGGAGGCTGCAGATGGCGGAACTTTGTTTCTTGATGAAATTGCTGAATTATCACTCCCCCTGCAGGCAAAATTGCTGCGAGTTCTGGAGACTGGCGAAATTCGCCGGTTAGGCAGTTGTGTCAACCTCACCAGTGATTTTAGACTTATTGCGGCAACAAACAAGGATCTAAAGCGAATGACCGAAGAGGGAACATTTCGCAAAGATCTTTTTTATCGGTTACATGTTGTTGATTTAGTAATTCCGCCGTTACGGGAAAGACCTGAAGACATCACAATGCTCGCCTTGCACTTTTTGAAAAAATTTAATACAAAATACAATCTTGACATAGCCCTGGACAACGATATGTTAGCTGCTTTCCAGCATTATGACTGGCCGGGAAATGTCAGAGAGTTGCGTAATGCAGTAGAAAAATACGTCGTTTTTGGCCTGCAAGACAATCCATCGCAGTTTTCAAGAACAATGTCAGGAGTTGCCCACCAACTTGCTCAACCAAATTATGTGAAGTCTTTCGAAGGCCATGAATCATTAAAGCAAGTTATGCATCAATTTGAAGAGCAATATATTCACAGTATCTTAAAAGCATGCAATTTTCGTACAGGCGAAGCAGCCAACCGGCTCGGCATTTGCCGGACGGTACTCTACCGGAAACTGAAAACATTTACAGGCATCGAAAAGTTTAAAAATCATTGATTGTTTTTAATAGCCTAACCTTTCCTTCCAGCATTCAAAAGGTATTTAGGCCAACGAAAACTACTTTAATGATATATCTCCCAAAAAACCCTGCGAGATTTAATCTCGCAGGGTTTACCATCTCTGCACCGTCTTTTCGATAAAACCACACTAAA
>JAQSXM010000440.1 GCA_029256645.1 Sporomusa sp.
GGATTACCTTGCAGCAATGGAAGAATTTAATATAGAAGTGGCTAGCGAGTTCTTGCTTATGGCAGCTACGCTGCTGCAGATAAAATCGCGTATGCTTCTGCCACGACCAGTTATAAGTGAAGCGGTTGCTGACGAGATTGATCCGCGCCAGGAACTTGTCGACCGACTGATAGAGTATCGCAGATTTAAACAAATTTCTGAAGTGCTGGGTCAATTTAGCGGTGAACGGGACAAGTATTTTACCCGGTTGCCGCAGGAATTTGCCCAACAGTTCTCACTGCCTGAAGGGCTCTCATTAGATGATTTGCTAAAAGCATTTGCCGCTCTCTGGGAAAGTGCTGTGCCGGATTTTGCCGTAATTGCTCCTGAAGAGATTAGTGTTAGGGATAAAATGCACGATATTATTACCCTGCTAAGAAGTAATAATGGGCAGTTGGAGTTTAGCAAGACGCTTATCAGAACTGGATCCCGCACCGAAGCTATTGCTGCATTTTTAGCTTTATTGGAGCTTATCAGATTAAAGAGGATCAACATCTATCAGGAACAGCCATTTGCACCTATCCACCTTACATTAAAGGAGTGAAAGGCGTATGTCTGATCACCATTTGCAAGGGCCTATAGAAGCCTTGCTATTTGCTAGCGGGCAGCCGCTGCCGGCAGATAAAATTGCCGATATATTGCATGTACAAACCGATCAGGTTCATACGCTGATTGCTGATATGATAAACTCAATGGCGGTTGAGGAACGAGGCCTAACCATTGTCGAAGTAGCCGGTGGGTACCAATTATGTACTAAACCTGTTTTTTCTGATATTGTCAATAAATTATCTGATATACAAGAAAATAAACTATCGACAGCCGCCTTAGAGACGCTGGCTATTGTGGCTTTTAAGCAGCCGGTAACCAAGCAAGAAATTGAGGGTATTCGTGGTGTAAAATCGGATAGGGTCGTAACCACACTTTTAGATCGAATGTTGATTAAGGAGACCGGGCGTAAAGAAGCAATAGGCCGGCCTATTCTGTATGGGACAACAAACGAATTCTTACAGTGTTTTGGCTTAAAAAACCTCGACGATTTGCCTGCTATTGCTAACCTGCTTCCTAATAAACATCCTGAGGAATAAAGACAGTCATTTGACTGTCTTTATTCTATTCACCAAGGATATGAAATTACAGGGCGCATATAGAACGGAAAAGTGTATAAATTAACTAATAGACTCATAAAGAGGTGAGAAGGTATGAACAACTGGACAATTGTTTTAGCAGCAGCTGTCATTTTGCTGTTGATGCTTTCGCGAATAAATATTTATATTGAACTTTATGTCTGTAGGCATAACGATGACGATCATATAGCTATTACCCTATATGCCTTAAGACCGCTGCTGGTTTATGCCATTAAGATTCCGGTCATTGAGATTGTACAATATAACGATTTGCCCTGGATTACTTCGAAAATTAAAACTCCGCAAGGCGGTACCGAGACTTATGTCGCTCGCGAACAGCGCTTTGTAAAAAGGATGGTTGAAATTTTTGTAAAAAATCCACAAAAATTCCGTAAATTGATGAGAGGGGTCAACCGATACATCCGCCATTATCGCTATTACATTAACAGTCTGGTTTCATCAATACATTGTGAAAAACTCGATCTAAGAGCGGCATATGGTTTTGAGGATGCCGCCTGCACTGGACTTGCAATGGGTGTAGTGGGAGCAGCCAGGGGACTGCTGCTGACATCGCTTAACACTCGCCTAAAGCTTGAGGCTAAACCTAATATTAACGTTACACCGGTATACGGCCAGAGCCACTTTGCACTCGAATTCAAGTGTATATTAAGAATAAGACTTGGCAAAGTTATTACTGCGACTATTGCTACTTTAACAAATTCATTGCACAAGGAGGCGACTCGCAGTGGCTGAGCATCCAATACAGGGTTTAATGAAAACTGCTATGGAGAGTATCAAAGGCATGGTCGATGTGAATACCATTGTCGGCGATGCTGTTGAGACTCCGGATGGTACAGTAATTGTTCCTATTTCACGGGTGACATTCGGCTTTGCGGCTGGCGGTGGTGACTATGAAGCAGAAGAAACGGCAACTGCTCAAAACCACCCTTTTGGTGGTGCCAGCGGCGCCGGAATTAGTGTGAAGCCAGTTGGATTCTTAGTATGCTCCCCAACCAATGGTGTACGATTTATGTCAGTAGAGAGTAATCTTCTTTATGACCGTCTTATTGATATGGTGCCACAAGTTATGAATAAAATTGAAAGTATGCTTGGCGGCAACAGTGACGATGATCTCGAACAGCTTGCCCAAACTGCAGAAACCCAGCCTACTCATCAACCTGCAGATCAGTTTTAATAAACCTGAGATTAGATTATTAAAAACCCACACATGATAGTGTGGGTTTTTGCATATAAATCTACTGATATAATTATTGAACCAGGTTGTCAAGTTTGTTTTTAATCTGTGTTGAGTGCAAAGCTTCGGCTTCGGCAAAATGTTTAAACATTTTAGCTACCTCTTTGTCATTAACACGATCGGCAAAAGACTGGTAATCACGCACGAGTTCTTGTTTCTGTGTAAGAGTCGTACGTAAAGCTGTTTTGATGTCAAGTGTTTCCATATTGAGTACACCTCCTTGATTTTGTTAGTATTATCTCCGGCTAAGGATGAAATAATGCCAGGATATTATTTCACAGACATATAATAAATTCAAAAAGGGTTAATTTGGAAAATATATATTTTTGACCTCTGGGGAATTTAATTATATAATAATCTTTGGTTTATCCTAAACGAAAGGATTGGATTAATGGGACAACTAGCTAATCTTGGGAGATTATTATTGATGTGTCTGGTGCTTTTACCAACAGTTG
>JAQSXM010000045.1 GCA_029256645.1 Sporomusa sp.
CGTCTCCGGTCCGGCGCCTGACTGCCAACAGCCTGCAAAGACTTGCCATCGGTTGCAACAAGGTAGTCAATGGTACGGTCAGCTGGATTTACCTTCGAGACGACAATTCTGACACTGCTGCCAATGCGATAGATATTGCTTGTACGCTCCCCAATCAAGGCATACTGTTCCTCAACATACTGGTAGTAATCGTCCTCCAGGCTGGAAACACGCACCAACCCTTCAATACCATTCGAAATCTCAACAAAAAAGCCAAAGGCAGTGACCCCACTGATAATGCCGTCGAATTCTTCGCCGACAAACTGGGCCATATACTCTACCTTCTTTAAATCCACAGTAGCCCGCTCGGCTTCAGCTGCTGCCCGCTCCCGCTCAGAGGAGTGCAAAGCAATCTCCGGCAGCATAACCGATAGTTTCTGACTGCGTTTGGCAGAGATATCGCCGGTAGTAAACGTTTCACGGATGATGCGATGAACAATCAAATCCGGATAGCGCCTGATTGGCGAGGTAAAATGCGTATAATAGGTTGCTGCCAGGCCAAAGTGCCCCAGGTTTTCGGCATCATACCGCGCCTGCTTCAGCGAACGCAGCATAACGGTACTGATAATACGCTCTTCCGGCCGGCCGGCAATCTTACTCAGCACGCGCTGTAGTGCCATCGGCTGGATTTCCTGGGTTTTGGGGATATGCTGGCCAAAATTACCGAGCAAGACATTCAGTCTGCTCATCTTCTCTTCATCAGGCTCTTCATGCACCCTGAACATCGATGGTACACCTAACCAATGCATATGCTCGGCCACTGTTTCATTGGCAACCAGCATAAACTCTTCGATGATTGATTCGGCAATACTCCGGATTCTTTTTTCAATAGCAATCGGGTGGCCTTCTGCATCGAGTTTCACTTTTATTTCCGGGAAATCAAAATCAATGGCGCCCCGGCGCATCCGGCGGTCCCGCAGAATCCGGCACAGTCTTTCCATTTCTTCCAGTGGTGCAACCAGATCAGCATACTTGTCCCGCAGAGGCTCATCATGGTCAGCAACAATCTGCCGCACTACATTATAGGTCAGTCTGGTTTTCACCCTGATCACACTGGGGAATATCTCATGGTTTATTACCTGACCGCGTCCATCAATCTCCATTTGTGCCGACAAGGCCAGCCTGTCTTCACCGGCGTTTAGGCTGCAAATGCCGTTTGACAGGCGATGTGGCAGCATCGGCAATACCCGGTCCACCAAATAGACGCTGGTACCTCGGGCTCTGGCCTCATTATCCAATGGCGTATTTTCCCGCACATAGTGGCTAACATCGGCAATACTTACATTTAGCAGGTAACGACCGTTTTTGAGGCGTTCGACATATACCGCATCGTCCAGGTCCTTGGCATCGTCGCCATCAATTGTTACCATATTGAGATCCCGCAGGTCACGCCGCCCTACCAGATCCTCTTCACTAATGGTTGTTTTAACACGGTCGGCAGCCTGTTCAACCTCCGGAGGGAACTCAGTAGGCAGGTTGTGCTTCTTAATAATTGATAATATCTCAATGCCAGGGTCTCCCTGACGGCCCAATACCTCAATAATCCGGCCCTCGGCACTTTTTTGTTTTTGGGGCCACTCCGTAATTTCAACAACAACCTTTGAGCCGGTTTTAGCTCCCTTAAACTCTTCTTTGGGTATGAAAATATCCCGGCCAATCTTCCGGTCATCAGGTAAGACAAAACCGAAGTTACGACTGGCTTCGAAGGTTCCCACCACTTTGCTGTTTGCCCGGGTAACAACCCGGATGATCTCGCCTTCCACAGCCTTACCGGACACATGCCGCTTATGCATTCTCGCTATAACCCGGTCACCGTGCATAGCGCCCCCAATGGCGTCAGGCGGGATGAATACATCCTCAAGGTCATGGTTTTCCGGCAGAATAAAGCCAAAGCCTTTGGTTGTTGCCGAAAACTTACCGACAACAAGGTTCATGCGGTCAGGTATCCCGTATTTGCCATAACGGGTTTTTATGATAGCAGCAGTGGCTTCAAGCTTGTCCAATATCTGCCAGAACTCCTCCAGCTCTTTGCCGCGAATGCTCAACCCGTCTGCCAAATCCTCGGCAGTAAGCGGTTTATATACTTCTTCCCGCATGAACTCAAGTATTCTTTCAGCTAAATCCATTTTACTCATCTCCTTTTATAGCAATTATCGCCTTTCCCTCAGCTGTTATTGTTCCATCCGGCAATGTAATTTTACCGGCTAGTTCATACATTTTTCCCCGTTGGCCGATAATCCATCCACTGACTGTCAATTGTTGTCCGATTGGGGTTGGCTGACGAAATCGCACATCCAGCCTGGCAGTGACCGCATTGAGACCCTTTGCATGCAAATAACGGGCCATAACCTCATCCAAAAGTGTACTTACCAGCCCGCCATGCATAATACCGTCATAGCCCTGATGCTCAGGCCCGGGGATAAAGGTTGTCAAATATGTATTATCCTCTTCGCGAAAGGCAAGTTTCAATCCAATGGGATTACGCGGTCCGCAGGCAAAACACCATTGATTACTCTCATCCATAATACACCTCGCTGTATTTTTTACGCCAAAAACTGGTCAAGCAGCTGAAAAACATAATCACGTTCTAAATCAAGGGTGACAATATGGCCTGATTTGTTAAGCCATACCAGCTGCTTCTCGGCACTGCCCAGCTTGTCATAAATATACTGGGCGCTTTCCGGTTCAACCGTATGTTCTTTGGTTGACTGCACGATGAGTGCCGGTACCGTGACTAACGGCAGCACCCCCATAACATGCTTGACTAGCTCAAGCAGACTGGACAGGCTGCTCAGCGGTGTTACATCATAAGTAATCGAATATTGCTCACCAACATCTAACAGGCGTTTGCGTTTTTTGGGAACGAAGTTGGTAAACATACGATAGAGTGGCAGCAGTTTTAGGCGCTTATTGGCAATATAGATCGGCGCGCTAATAACAGCCAGCCGCCGCAGCGGATATTCACTGGCCAGCTTAAGTGTTAGAAGACCACCCATTGATAACCCTACCGCCGCAACACTGGTGCAAATACCGGCTAACAGATGATAACCGTCTTCGACACTGTCATACCAATGCGGCCAGGCGGTTTTAGCCATTTCTTCCGGTGTGGTTCCATGTCCCGGCAGACGCGGCGCAAACACGGTATAACCCAGTTTATTTAAATATTCTCCTGCCAGGCGCATCTCTGACGGCGCACCGGTGAAACCATGTACCAATAATACGCCTTTTTCACCGCCTTGCAGAAAAAAGGGCTCAGCTCCTGGCATTAAGGCCAAAAATAACTCCCCCAATATTTAATTACTTGTCTATATACGCATTAAAGTAATTCTTTCTTTTTATTATTTCCGGTTAGCCGGATTGACAAACGCTCTGAAGAGCAAGCATATATACCAATAGTATTATACCATTATCTGACACAATAACAAAACGCCAAGCTAAAATAGCTTGGCGTTTATTAACAATTGGTTTAGAAAAAGAGTAATGGCGCAATGATCAGCGAAATAGTTCCGGCAACTTTGATCAGCGGATTCATAGCCGGACCTGAGGTATCCTTGAACGGATCGCCAACAGTATCACCGATAACAGCGGCAGCATGGGTCGGAGTACCTTTGCCGCCATACTTACCGGTTTCAATCCATTTTTTCGCATTATCCCAGGCACCACCGGCATTGGACATAAAGAGTGCCAGCAATACACCGGCAGCAGTTGCACCGGCCAGGAAACCAGCCAGAGCTTTTGCGCCAAGAATAAAACCAACCAGGATCGGTGAACCGACAGCAAAGATACCAGGCAGCATCATTTCACGGATGGCAGCCTTGGTGCTAATGTCTACACAAGCAGCATAATCAGGACGCCCGGTACCTTCCATAATGCCGGGGATCTCACGGAACTGACGGCGAACCTCGGCGATCATTTCGAACGCAGCTTTACCAACAGCTTCCATAGTGAAGGCACATACCAGGAACGGCAGGGTTGCCCCAAGGAAAATACCGATAATTACGCCCGGTTCGGTCAGGTTAATTACCAGATGACCATTCACCAGCAGACCGGACAGTTTTGGGTTTTTGGCAATCTCTTCACCGAAAGCAGTGAACAGAGCCAGGGCGGTAAGGGCAGCAGAGCCAATGGCAAAACCTTTGGCAATAGCAGCAGTTGTATTACCGACAGCATCCAGTTTATCAGTGGTTTTACGAATTTCCGGGCCAAGTTCTGCCATTTCAGCAATACCGCCGGCATTGTCAGCAACAGGGCCAAAAGAGTCAACCGCGACAACCATACCTGCGGTGCAGAGCATGCCCATCGCAGCCATAGCAATACCATAAATACCTGCCTGGCCATAAGCAACCCAGATTGCAACAGCAAATACCAGCATCGGCAAGCCGGTGCTTCTTAGACCAAGGGCGATACCGGCGATAACATTGGTAGCCGGACCGGTTTGCGAGGCATCAGCAATATGCTGGGTAGGCGGCTTATTATTAGCCGTGTAGTATTCTGTAATCATACCAACAAGTACGTTAACAGCCAGACCAGCGATAACTGCAATCGTAATACCCATGGCTTTGCCTGGAAGCATAGCACTGGCAATGGCATAGGTAGAAATAGCAACAAGAATATTAGTTCCCCAAATACCTCTATTTAGAGCAGCCAGCGGATCACCGTCTTCACTGGTTCTAACCAGGAAGGTGCTGACAATAGAAGCAAAAATACCGGCTGCGCCAATCACAAGCGGGAACAGCACACCATTGATATTACCTGGGAAAACGGTTTGACCGATAAGCATGGCAGCAATCGCAGTAGCGGCATAGGACTCGAACAGGTCGGCCCCCATACCTGCGGTATCACCGACATTGTCACCAACATTATCAGCGATAACTGCCGGGTTGCGGGGGTCATCCTCAGGGATGCCTGCCTCAACTTTACCGACAAGGTCAGCGCCGACATCAGCAGCTTTGGTAAAAATACCGCCGCCAACACGGGCAAAAAATGCAATGGCGCTTGCGCCAAAGGCAAAACTATTAATAACAACAGGGTCGCCAAAAACTATGTATAATCCTGATACACCCAGGAGACCAAGACCGGCAACCGACATACCCATTACCGCACCGGCCCGGAAAGAAACGCTGAGAGCTTTGTTAAGGCTGGTTCGGGCAGCTTCAGTAGTACGGGCGTTAGATTTAGTAGTAGCAGTCATCCCCACATAACCGGCAATTGCCGAGCAAACGGCGCCGACCAGGAAAGATACTGCCAGTTTGTACCCATCAACATAAAATAGTATAAAGAAAATGACAATAGTAAATGGGATGAGAGTTTTGTACTGACGATTGAGGAAGGCCATAGCACCTTCAAAAATCGCCTGGGAAATTTCCTGCATTTTGGCGTTACCCGGGCTTTCCTTTAAAACACTAGCCATAAGGTAACCGGCAAATGCCAGCGCCACAAGACCTGCAAACGGCGCAATGTACAATAATTCCATGTCCTTACGTTCCCCCTTTGAGCTACACCATAAAATACCTCAATATGCCGGAGAAACTCCAGCAATTGAGGTTAGTGACCCTACTGCATTAATTTGACTAAAACCATTGTGACAATCCCAAACAATGCAGCAATAATAATTGTTGCCTTAGCCAGAATTTCGTCAAGGCCCTTACGTTTGCCACCAAAAATAGATTCGGCACCTCCGGCAATTGAACCCGATAAACCGGCGCTCTTACCTGACTGCAATACCACAACTGCAATTAATGCAATCGAAAGCACTGCCTCTAAAACCATCAGCCCTGTAATCACTTTATTAACCCCCTTCATGACTGATACCGTTATCCCTTGCTACAATGTGCTGCCAAGGCATGACAATATTCTAACACACTTAATTGATACTTGACAATTATTTAGTAAATATTTTCACTATTTTTATCATACATATTTTCCCCTTTTTGTCAAAAATTAAACAGCCGGAATTAACCGGCTGTTTAATAAAAATCTTTTTACGCCTTGGGGGAGGTTTGAACTGGTTTTGGATGGTCAACATATGATCCGGTATTAACGACATGGGTATTCAGGCGGCTGGTACAGCCAAACCGGCCTTCATCCTGCTGGATTACTTCCATATTCGGACTGCCGCAATGCTCGCAGACCTTATTATGACTTAAGCACTCCATTAATTCATTCTCACACTGGTACAGGTAGCCACAGCCACTGCATCGAATCAAGTATCCCTTCGGCATTTAGTTCACCTCCTTCCGGCGCGAACTTATCTTAGGTTGTAGAAAACTTTCCGTCCGCGATATTGGGCCAAATCACCCAGCTGTTCCTCAATCCGGAGCAGCTGATTGTATTTGGCGACACGGTCAGTCCGGGCAGGAGCGCCGGTTTTGATCTGGCCGGCATTAACGGCTACTGCAATATCGGCAATAGTAGCATCCTCAGTCTCACCCGAGCGGTGCGAGATAACGCAGGTGTAGCCGGCACGCTTTGCCATTTCAATCGTATCAAAGGTTTCAGTAAGTGTTCCAATCTGGTTTACTTTAACCAAAATTGAGTTAGCTGTTCTGGTTGCAATCCCCTGGCTTAAACGCTCGACATTGGTAACAAACAAGTCGTCACCGACCAACTGAATCTTGCTGCCTAAACGTTCAGTTAAAAGTTTCCAGCCATCCCAGTCATCTTCCGACATACCATCTTCAATTGAAATGATCGGGTATTTATCAACTAACTCACTATAGTATTCCACCATTTCGGCCGGAGTTTTCACAACACCTTCACCTTCGAGATGGTAATTTCCGTCTTCTTTAAATAATTCAGTCGCAGCGACATCAAGACCAAGCATAACTTGCTCGCCTGGTTTGTAGCCTGCTTTTTCAATGGCCTCAATAATGACTTTAAGGGCTTCCTCATTTGAGGCCAGATTAGGGGCAAAACCGCCTTCGTCACCGACAGCCGTAGCCAGCTTGCGGCCAGTTAGTACTTTCTTGAGGCTGTGATAAATTTCCGAGCCCATTCTCAGCGCTTCGGCAAAGCTCTCAGCGCCTACCGGCAGTACCATGAATTCCTGAACATCGACATTATTGTCCGCATGTTTGCCACCATTTAAGATGTTCATCATCGGCACAGGCAGTTCTTTGGCATTAGCGCCGCCCAGATATTGGTACAAGGTCAGGCCGGACGCAGCGGCAGCCGCTTTGGCGACAGCCATTGACACACCCAGGATGGCATTAGCGCCTAACTTCGCTTTGTTAGGAGTGCCGTCAAGTTCCAGCATGGCCTGATCAACACCGATTTGATCCAGGGCATCCATACCGATAATTTCCGGGGTGATGATCTCATTTACATTTTCAACAGCCTTAAGCACACCCTTGCCAAGGTAACGCTGATTGTCACCATCACGAAGCTCAACTGCTTCATAAGCCCCGGTGGATGCGCCGGAGGGAACAGCCGCCCGGCCCATTGTGCCGTCTTCTAATAATACGTCAACCTCTACCGTGGGATTGCCACGGGAATCCATAATTTCTCTGGCGAGAATATCAACAATTGTTGTAGACATGTTTTATTTCCTCCCTATTTTTCAATCAAGCTTTTCCCAGTCATTTCCCGGGGTTGGACAACACCGGCCAGGTCTAAAATGGTGGGCGCAATATCGGCTAAAATACCATCCCGCAGCTTACTGCCGCGCCGGGCCTCTGCTACCATAATAAAGGGTACCATGTTGGTGGTATGAGCAGTAAACGGTTCACCGGTCACTGGATCTTTCATAGCCTCACAGTTGCCATGATCAGCTGTAATCAGTGTAACCCCGCCCCGGCCGCGCATCGCCTCTGTCAGGCGGCCGACGCACTGATCAACAGTAGTCACCGCACTGATGGCAGCGTCCAGAAAACCGGTATGGCCAACCATATCGCCATTGGCATAATTGAGGATAATCAGGTCGTATTTCCCTGATTTTATGGCCTCGATCACCTTATCAGTGACCTCAGGCGCACTCATCTCAGGCTGTAAATCATAGGTAGCAACCTTAGGTGAGGGGATGAGCAACCTGTCTTCCCCAGCAAAAGGATGTTCTTCGCCACCATTAAAAAAGTAGGTAACATGAGCATATTTTTCGGTTTCAGCAATCCGCAGCTGGGTATAGCCGGCCTTGCTAAATACCTCACCCAGGGTATTGGCAGGATGGCTTGATGGAAAAGCCACCGGCACACTTGAGCTTTCATCATATTGGGTCATACTCGCAAAATAGAGCGGGAAGCAGCCGCCGGTACGTTCAAATCCGGTAAAGGCAGGGTCGGTAAGCGCCCAGGTTAGTTCCCGGGCCCGGTCAGGGCGGAAGTTAAAGAAAATAACACCATCATTAGGTTTAATGCCGGTATAACCGCAGCCGGAAATTACGGTAGGCTCGACAAATTCATCGGTTTTGCCGGCACGATATGAGGCTTCCACCGCAGCAACAGCACTGTTAGCCTGAGTGCACTGACAATGAACAAGGGCCTGATACTGCTTGCTGACCCGCTCCCAGCGTTTATCCCGGTCCATTGCGTAATAACGGCCGGCAATTGTAGCAATTTCACCGACGCCGATTTCCGCCATTTTGGCTTCCAGTTCCCTGATATAGATGGCAGCACTGGACGGCGGAACATCCCGCCCGTCTAAAAAGGCGTGGACATATACTTTCTCTACACCCTGCTGTTTTGCTAACTCCAGCAGGGCATATACATGGGTAATATGACTGTGTACACCGCCGTCAGACAATAACCCCATAAGATGAAGCGCACTGCCGGCTGCTTTCGTTTGCTCGCATACCTGACAGAGTACCGGGTTCTGAAAGAAGTCGCCGTCTTTAATCGATTTACTGATCCGGGTAAGCTCCTGGTAGATAATCCGGCCTGCCCCCATATTCAGGTGGCCAACCTCCGAGTTTCCCATCTGACCTTCCGGCAGACCAACAGCCTCCCCGGAGCAAATAAGTTTAGCTGTAGGATATAGCTCAGTCAGGAGATTGATATGTGGTGTACTGGCCCTGGCAATTGAATTGAACTCGTCGTCTTCACGGCCAATCCCCCAGCCATCCAGAATTACCAGTGCAATCGGCGAAGCTAATTTTGACATCGTTCTTTTCTCCTTTATCTTAGCCGTTCTATGCCAGCCCCTAAAACCTGACCAGCTTGCTAAAGGAATCGGCCTCCAGGCTGGCTCCCCCCACTAACGCCCCGTCGATGTCAGGTTTGGCCATTAGTTCAGCAACATTGTCAGGCTTGACACTGCCGCCATACTGGATACGGACCTTTTCAGCAGCTGCTTGCCCAAACAGCGTGGCTACCGTGCGGCGAATAAACGCGCATACTGCGTTGGCATCATCAGCCGAAGCCGTACGCCCTGTACCTATTGCCCAAACTGGCTCATAGGCAAGAACCAGATTAGCCACTTGCTCAGCGGTAAGACCTGCTAAACCGCCTCTTGTCTGAGTGCCAACAACCTGTTCAGTCGTACCGGCTTCGCGCTCAGCTAAGGTTTCACCCACACACAGGATCGGAGTCAGGCCGGTTTTGAAAGCGGCTTTGACTTTATTATTCACGGTTTGGTCTGTTTCAGCAAAATACTGCCGACGCTCAGAATGACCGATAATGACATGCGTGCAGCCAATATCTTTCACCATACCGGGAGAAACCTCGCCGGTAAACGCGCCTTTGTCTTCCCAGTGCATATTTTGAGCGCCCAGGCCAATATTAGTTCCGGCCACAGCCCCGGCAATGGCCGCTAAGGCTGTAAAGGGCGGGCAGATAACAATCTCAACACCGGTAACCGTGTTTGTTAGGTTCTTCAGTTGCTCGACAAGGGTAACGCCTTCCCCGGCGGTTTTATGCATTTTCCAATTACCGGCAATAATGGGTTTGCGCATAGTCTCCACTCCTTAACTTTTTTACTTGTCAGCCAGCGCCGCAATCCCCGGCAGTTCTTTACCTTCCAGGAACTCCAGTGATGCACCGCCGCCTGTCGAGATATGCGTAATCTTACCGGCAAGATTAAGTTTTTCCAGCGCAGCAACAGAGTCGCCACCGCCGACAATACTCTTGGCGCCTGAAGCAGCCACAGCCTGAGCTACCGCTTCAGTGCCGACAGCAAACGCATCAAACTCAAATACACCCATCGGGCCGTTCCACACCACCGTTTTCGCACCGTTTAGGGCAGCGGCAAACTTGGCGGCACTGGCCGGACCGATATCAAGGGCCATCCATTCAGCCGGGATTTGATCTGCCGCAACCGTTTTCCGGTCGGCATCGGCAGCAAACTTATCGGCTACAACCACATCTTCCGGTAACAACAGATTGACACCCTTTGTTTTAGCTGCTGCCATCAGTTCTTTGGCCAAATCAAACTTATCGGCTTCTACCAGCGACTTGCCTGTTTGATAGCCCTGAGCGGCCAAAAAGGTGTTGGCCATACCGCCACCGATGATCAGGGTATCCACTTTATTTAACAGGTTCTCGATAACACCAATTTTGTCGGAAACCTTAGCACCGCCGATAATGGCAACAAATGGCCGGGCCGGGTTGGTTACAGCCTGCCCCAGGAATAAAAGCTCTTTATCCATCAGGAAACCGGATACGGCCGGTATGTATTTGGTGATGCCATGAACAGAGGCATGGGCCCGGTGCGAGACACCAAAGGCATCGTTAACCAGGATGTCAGCCAATCCGGCAAGTTGTTTGGCAAATTCCGGGTCATTTTTTTCTTCTTCAGCATGAAAACGCAGGTTCTCCAACAGGAGCAGCTGGCCGGCGCCAAGTGCCGCCGTCAGTTTTCTGGCTTCCGGTCCCACGCAGTCGGCAGCAAACTGCACCTCACGGCCAAACAGCAGCTGCGACAGTCTTTGCGCCACTGGTTTTAGGGAAAACTCGGGTGCTACCTTACCTTTGGGACGTCCCAAATGACTGGCCAAAATAACAGCCGCGTTCTTCGCCAGCAAAAACTCCAGCGTAGGAATCGTTGCCCTGATGCGGGTATCGTCAGTGATATTGCCCTCTTTATCCATAGGTACGTTATAGTCTACCCGTACCAAAACTTTTTTGCCAGAAACCCAGATGTCATTTAAACTCTTTTTATTCATGCGTTATTCCCCCAGTCTTAGAGATTAGAGAGAGGAAGCAACCCCAAACACTGTCTGAGATTGCTTCGTATGGTAAGATTATAGGCCTTTGCCGATAATAAAGCTGATGAGGTCGACAACACGGTTGGAGTAGCCCCACTCGTTGTCATACCAGGAAACAACCTTAACCAGATTATCGCCTACCATCATCGTCGACAAACCGTCAACAATAGAAGAATGGGCATCACCATTGTAATCTTTGGAAACCAGCTCTTCTTCAGAAAAAGCCAGGATGCCTTTGAGCTCGCCATTGGCGGCTTCTTTAAGTGCAGCGTTGACAGCTTCAGCAGTAGCCGGTTTTTCCAGTTGGGCGACAAGATCGGTAATGGACACGTTCGGGGTAGGTACCCGCAGGGCAAAACCATTCAGTTTGCCTTTGAGTTCAGGCAGCACCAGGGCAACCGCTTTGGCAGCACCGGTTGTTGTCGGAATGATGGACATACCGGCGGCACGGGCGCGGCGAAGATCCTTATGTGGCAGGTCCAGAATGTTTTGGTCATTGGTGTAGGCGTGAACTGTTGTCATTAAGCCGGATTTAATCCCGAACTTTTCATGCAGCACTTTTGCAAACGGGGCCAGGCAATTGGTGGTGCAGGAAGCGTTGGAGATAATATGATGATTAGCAGCGTCATATTTATCGTGGTTTACACCCATAACGATGGTAATATCCTCATTTTTGGCCGGCGACGAGATAATTACTTTCTTGGCGCCTGCTTTCACATGGGCTGCAGCTTTGTCTTTCTCGGTAAAGCGTCCGGTAGACTCAACCACAATGTCAACACCCAGATCTTTCCAGGGAAGATTGGCAGGGTCTTTTTCCGCAAGTACTTTAACCAGTTTGCCATTAACCTCAATACCGCCGTCAACTGCTTTTACGGTGGCGTTCATCGTGCCATGCACAGAATCATATTTTAAAAGATGGGCCAGTGTTTTAGCATCAGTCAGGTCATTTACAGCTACGATTTCGAAATCGGGATTGCTCACAGCTACCCGGAAAACATTCCTGCCGATACGGCCAAAACCGTTAATACCAACTTTAATAGTCATTATGAAATTCCCCCTAAATATAATTTGTGTTTATAAGTAACCGGATGGCCTTGGCCGCAGCTTCATCAGTGACAAGCACATCCTGCCCGCCGGTGCCGGCTACTGCCAAAATGGCCTTAGCTTTGGCACTGCCGCCGGCTACGGCAATCACTGTGCCAATTCCGGCCAGGTCATCCAGTCGTAAACCAATGCTACTGGTAACATAAACGATCTCCCCTGGCAATGCGCAATATTGCCCAAGCGCTTCACCAACAGCGCCCCGGCGTTCAATCTCCGCAACCGTTTCCGTTGTCATCCCACGCCGCTGTGCCATTTCAACCGCTTCACCAATGCCATATACCAATATATTGGCTTTTTTAATGACTTCGGCTACAGTCCGCAGATTGGCATCACCGGTTAAAATCGCTTCCAGTGTCTCCTCACTAACCCCGTCAGGAATGTGCAGTAGGCGATAGCGTCCGCCCAGTTTGCCGGCAAGGACCGCAGCGATGGTGTTGGCCTGATACTCGACGACCTCACCGAGTCCGCCCCGGGCTGGGACAACAGCCGTTGTCGGCACACTGAAATTGATGGCTTCAGCTACTTTGGCCATAGTGGAGCCGCCGCTTACAGCAACAACCATATTATCTCCCAGATGCTGGCCAAGTACACCTGCTGCCGCACGGCCAAGCTCACGCCGTACGGTGCTGTCAGCCTCACTGTCACCGGGAATGATGATCACTTGCCTTAGATTTAACCGCGCAGCAAGCTCGGCCTCCAGCCCCACCAAATCATGCAACAGACGGATATATTCAGCTAAATCGGCCAGCATCGCCTGGCCTTCAGCAGTGACACTCATGCCTAATTGGGAAAACTCAACAAGTCCGGCAGCCTTTAGCCAGTCTACCTGGGCCCTGACGATGCGTTCGCCCATATCCAGCATTGTGGCCACTGCCCGGCGGCCAACCGGCTGGGCATGCTGAATATACCGCAGGAGATTATATCTTGCTTCAATAATTTGTGTTAATTCTGGCGCGATCTTGCGCTGTAACTGAATAATCTTATCCAC
>JAQSXM010000441.1 GCA_029256645.1 Sporomusa sp.
AATTGTGGTTATTGTAAGGGCAGTCTGATTTTGTTTTTTAGGCCGGAATGTTGCTGCTTTATAAGGAGGAATGCACAATGAAAGCTGACATTGATGAAATGGCAGAATACTTTTCCCAGATATCGTTTGACATTCTGGATGCTCATAGAACCGTGGTTGAACCTGGTAAAAAACAGCTGGATACTTATACTGCACCGGCCTCCGGTCTGGTTTTTCCTCTTCGCGGCCGGGCCAGGATGACCTTTGACGGTGTGACTTATGAAATGGAACCCGGCAGGGTTTTTCACGCAGGCCCCCGCATGACACTGGATAAAGAGGTTGTGGGCGATACCGAGTGGGAATTTATCCTGGTTCACTATCAGGTTTCTGACAGTGATAAGCATGTATTTCCCCATGCATCATCTCACTACGAATTAGAACCGGGTTATAACCCGCACATTAGTGAGCTGTTGAAAAAGTTTCATCATACCTCCACAATGTCGGGAAGTTTGCAGTCCCTGCGGGCAAAATCCTTATTCTTTACTATCATGGATGAGGTACTGACCTGTTACGGGAAGCGGCGAAACGAAGATAGCCGGGAACTGGTGGAGCAGGCTATGGAATATATGAATGCTCATTATATGGAACCACTGACGATGCCAAGCCTGGCTGAGCTGTATGGTTTGAGCAGCAAGCAGCTTGCTTATCTGTTTCAAAAATATGCAGGCATGAGCCCGAACGCATATCTGATTGAGCAGCGGGTCAATCACGCGCGGGAGTTATTATGTACTACTGCCTGCTCGGTAACAGAGGTGTCTGCTTATGTAGGCTACTCGGATCCCTATTATTTTAGTAAGCTTTTTAAGAAGCGCACCGGCGTTTGCCCCAGTACACTACAAAGGTGTTTTGAAAAGAATACTGGATGAATTGGGAATATTCTATTCCTGATTTTTTTTTAACTAATATAGTGACTGTATACTGTTAATTAATGACCAAGATTAATGAAAGGTAAAATAGTGGAGCGGTTATGAATAGGATGTTACTTCTCATACTCTCATTTGCAATTTTAACAGGGGTCCTAGCCGGCTGCAGCGCTCAGCCGGCTAAAACCACCCCTGTGCCCAAACCTGCCAGTAGTATGGAAAGGCCGGGGCAGGAGGCAGCTTTCCCACGAATTTATGTAGATGCCAAAGGCCACCAAGTGATTATTGAAAAGCCGCCGGAGCGAATTGCCGTTGTGTTTTTTCACCTAATGGATACGATGTTTACACTGAGTACGCCGCCTGTTGCAATACCTCAACTTCAGGGTTTTATGTCAGAATGGGAGTCACTTAAGCCTTATCTTGCAGCCAATCCTGTGATTGATCTGGGTAAACAGACAAGCATTAATCTTGAAAGGGTGTTGGAGGTCCAACCGGATTTGATTATTGGCGGAGGTTTAAATGAACGGATTTATGGTGAGTTATCCAAGATTGCCCCTGTTGTTTTGCTCGATACTCAGGAACTTTCCCGCGATTGGCGTAGTGTACCGCGGGAGGTAGCGAAAATAATTGGCCAGGAACAGGTTGCAGAGGAACGCATCATACAACTTGAGAGACTGATTGCCCAATCCCGGGACAAGCTGGCACCTTATAAGAATGAGACAGTTATAGTTGTAACACTTGATGATAAAGGTACGTTTAACACCTATGGTCCGCAGAGTTTACCTGCATATTTTGATGCCGAAAGTGGGCTGGGTTTGCGGGCACCTGCCGGCTATCCCGAAAAGATTGGGCGACTGTCATTAGAAAGATTGGCAGAGCTTAATCCTGATCATATTTTCATAAAGAAAAATAATGGTGTCGAGAAAAGACTGGAGAGATTGAGCGACAATTCAATATGGTATACATTGAAGGCAGTGAAAAATCAGAACATTTATTTCTTAGATCAGTCCGTTTTTACTATAGGAGCTCTTGCTGTAGAATATGGGGTTAACAGTATTGTTAAGAGTCTGGTAAAGTGATTCGCCGCTTTAAGTCGCTATTAGTGTAACAGTTCACTGCCTAACTGCCAGTATAAGATTTGATTTAAGCACGGAGATGATTATTAAATGTTAGTTATCGAGAAGGTCGCTGCTTGGACCGGTCACGGTATCAAAAAAATAGGCGGCCCATCGATAGTACTATTCGCTATTGCCGGCGGGCTCGGTATATTGGTCATGAGTATGCTGCTATCTCTGAGTTACGGCATTGTGCAGGTGCCGTTTACCGCGGTATGGGATGCGTTGGTTGATTTTAACCCTGATTCAATACAGCATTTGATCATCCGGGATTTGCGCCTGCCCCGCACACTGGCAAGCATCTTGGTTGGTGCCTCCTTGGCCGTGGCGGGGGCTGTGATGCAGGGAATCACCCGGAATCCCATGGCTGATTCAGGTTTAATGGGTTTGAACGCAGGTGCGGGCTTCGCCCTGTCGTTATGTTTTACATTTTTCCCTGGTATCGCTGCTGTCTATATCATGCTGTCTTCTTTTCTCGGGGCGGCAATTGCTGCCGGGATGGTCTACTGGATTGCCTCTTTGCGGTGTGGCGGGGCTACCTCAATGCGGCTGGTACTGGCAGGGGCGGCAGTCAGCGCATTGCTTACTGCCCTGGGGCAGGGTATTGCCATCTACTTTGGCGTTGCGAGAGACATTATGTTTTGGCTAACAGGCGGTGTGGCCGGAGTTACCTGGCAGCAGCTTCATTTTTTGTACCCGTGGGTAGGAATGGCACTCCTGCTGGCACTCTTGCTTTCCCGCTCAGTTTCACTCCTTAGTCTGGGAAGTGAAGTCTCTCAGGGGCTGGGGCTGAGGATCAGGTTTGTTAATCTTCTCGCTGTCATAG
>JAQSXM010000442.1 GCA_029256645.1 Sporomusa sp.
ATACCAAGCGAATTATAGACAAGCGCCCAAAACAGGTTCTGCTTAATATTTCGCATTGTGGCCTTACTTAAACGAATGGCAGCCACAATACCAGTCAGGTCACCCCGCATTAGCGTAATATCTGCTGCTGCAATTGCAACATCAGTACCTGTCCCAATAGCAAAACCTACATCGGCAGTTGCCAGCGCCGGCGCATCATTAATGCCGTCACCAACCATAGCAACAACCTTGCCCTCTCTTTTAAGAGCCGCAACCTTTTCGGCTTTGTGCTCCGGCAGTACTTCAGCCATAACGCTGGTTATGCCGACAGTTTGGGCAATAGCCTGGGCAGTACGGGCATTATCACCGGTTATCATCCATACCTCAATACCCATTTTTTGCAGCTCGGCTACAGCCTGAGCCGAGTGCTCTTTCACGGTATCAGCCACTGCAAATAAACCGCCGAGCTTATTCTCCAAGGCAAACAACATGACTGTTTTGCCCTGAAGTTCCAGCTCTTCAATCTGAGGAACAGTTGCTGCAAACTCAATATTGTTATCCTGCATCAGCTTGCGGGTGCCTACCAGAATCCTTTTTCCATCAATTGTTACCTCAACCCCATGCCCCGGAATGGCGATAAATGACTCCGGATCTTCCAGGGCAATGCCTTGCTGTTTACCGTACTTAACAATAGCCTGGGCCAAAGGATGCTCAGAATTCTTCTCGGCCCTGACAGCCAGTTGTATGAGTGCAGCTTCTGTAAGCCCTGCCAACGGCACAATATTGGTAACCTCAGGTTCACCCTTGGTAATTGTGCCTGTTTTATCAAGAACAATGGTTGTCAGTCTATGGGCATTCTCTAAGTGCTCAGCACCTTTGATCAAGATCCCATTCTCCGCGCCTTTACCTGTGCCCACCATAATCGAGGTTGGTGTAGCCAACCCCAACGCGCAGGGGCAAGCAATAACTAATACCGCTGTAAAATTCACCAACGCCCGCGAGAAATTACCGGGGTCCAGGATAAAGAACCAGGCGGCAAAGGTCAGCAGCGCCAGTCCGACAACAACGGGTACAAAATAAGCAGATACAACATCGGCAAATCGCTGAATCGGCGCTTTCGACCCTTGGGCTTCTTCCACAATCCGCACAATCTGCGCCAAAGCAGTATCTTTGCCAACCTTAGTCGCCTCAAATTTGAAGGTGCCTAATTTGTTAATGGTTGCGCCGACTACCTGGTCACCAGTCTTTTTATCAACAGGCAAACTCTCACCGGTAAGCATTGACTCATCCATCGTTGATGTCCCGTCAACGATAACGCCGTCGACCGGTACTTTTTCACCAGGGCGCACGACTACAATATCGCCGACCAGAACTGATTCAACCGGGATGTCCAGTTCCTGCCCCTCACGCAACACCCTGGCCGTCTTGGCCTGTAGCCCCATCAGGGCTTTAATCGCCTCAGAGGTCCGCCCCTTGGCAGTGGCTTCCAGCAATTTACCCAAAATAATCAAGGTTATTAAAATAGCCGATGTTTCAAAATATAAGTCAGGTGCCTGGCGCAGTACGTTAGCTACACTGTAGAAATACGCGGCAGATGTGCCAAGTACGACCAGGACATCCATGTTGGCACTGCCATTCTTAAGCACCATATAAGCACCCCGGTAAAACTGCCAGCCGGCAATAAACTGGACAGGGGTTGCCAGTACCCATTGGAGATATGGATTCATTAATAGCTCGGCAGCCTTGCCCATCACGCCAAGCATATGCAGGGCCATGGCCAGTAATAGCGGCAGGGAAAACCCGGCAGCTACCAACAGCCGAAAACGCTGCCTGCTTACATCGGCTTCACGGGCCTGCTTTTCCTTGTCCACTGCGACGGTATCTGTTAAATCATGAGCACCAAAGCCAAGTTTCTCAATCTTCTCCTTAATATCTTTTACGCTGATTACACCAGGGTAGTACTCTACCGTAGCTTTTTCCACTGCCAGATTAACGACAGCATTCGTTACACCACTCAGCTTGTTTAAGCCTCGTTCCACACGTCCGGAACATGCCGCACAAGTCATACCGGTAATCTTTAAGTCTACCTTATCCTTGATCACCTGATAGCCTAAATCCTCAATCTTATGCGCGATCTCACTCAGGCTAATCTGTGCGCTGTCATAGGTTACAGAAGCCTTCTCAGTAGCCAGATTAACGGCAGCCTTTTTTACCCCCAGCAGTTTGGAGAGCCCACGTTCCACCCGGCTTGAGCACGCAGCGCAGGTCATGCCGCCTACTTTTAATAAAACATTCTCCAGAGCTGCACCCTTTGACTCAGCCATATTGTTCACCCCTTCACTTTTATATCCTCATTCTATCTGATTCCCGAGCCTCCCAAAAATATAAGCTCAGTCTATCTTTATTTTGTAAACTTGGATAAGACCCCCATTAATTCGTCAATAGCCGCTTCTGTACGGTCTTCTTTGATTGCATTAACAACACAACTTTTGGTATGGCTCTCAATCATAATTAGTGCCACCTGATTGAGTGCCGCCCGGGCTGCCATAATCTGCTGCAGAACATCTACACAGTAGCGGCCCTCATCGATCATTTTTTCAATTCCGTTGATTTGCCCACCGGTCCGCCTCAGTCTTTTTTTTATATCTATCTTTTCTTTGTCATTTAACATATAGACCCTCCTACTATACCCCCGTATAGTATTTATTGTACGATGATTGTCAGGTTCTGTCAATAACATGCCCCCATTACTTAAACATCATGTTAAGTAACGGGGGCATGTTATTGCGCTAGTGAACTATTGTATCTGTGTCCGCAGGAACAGGAGACACAATCTTGATTACAATCCGGTAAGGAAGACAAA
>JAQSXM010000443.1 GCA_029256645.1 Sporomusa sp.
TCAAGGGCTAACTGGCCCAACAGGAGCCACGGGACCATCCGGCCCAACAGGAGCAGCCGGAGCAACAGGGGCAACCGGTTCACAGGGAATTCAAGGCCTAACTGGCCCAGCAGGAGCCACGGGACCTTCCGGCCCAACAGGACCATCCGGTCCAACAGGATCAGCAGGAGCAACAGGATCCAGCGGAGCAACAGGCGCAGGCGCCACCGGACCGACCGGGGCGATAGGTCTAACGGGGGCCACGGGCGCTACGGGCGCTACAGGTGCCACTGGCGCTGGGGCTATCATTCCGTTTGCTTCTGGAACAGTGACAACCATGACTACGGTTTTAGGTGGTCTGGCAGGTACTAATGCGATTGTGGGATTTGGAAGCAATGACGTTGGTTTGGTTACAGGCGGCTTGATTGATATTGCAGGAAGTTCCAGTCTTGCTTTCTCATTGCCAAGGGATGGTATAATCACCTCAATGTCTGCATATTACAGTGTTGCAGCAGCATTGTCTCTCATTGGCAGTACTGTTACAATTACGGCACAGTTATTTAGTTCACCGACTCCAAACGATAACTTTGCGCCTGTTGCCGGCGCACTCGTTACTCTTACTCCGGCATTGACGGGCTTAGTGTCCATTGGCGCAACTTCAAGCGGCTTAGTGACCGGGCTTTCAATCCCCGTTACGGCGGGCACTCGTCTGATGTTCGTTGTCTCCGCCAGTGTCACCGCGGGTATTGATGTTGCAACGACACTAACCGGGTTTGTCAGCGGAGGTCTCAGCGTTGATTAGGCTCAAGACAAGAGCGAAGTGTTTTAAGGCTTTTTAACGAATATGGATGATTTGTCGCATATATCAATCCGGAGTACCCGCACCATGCGGGCGCTCCGGAGTTTATGTAATTTAGTGCTTAATATTAAGACCAAATTGGAAAAGAAATTTTCAATTAAGATTTATCTTGGCACCGGCAGGCGCAACAGGACTGGGCCACCGGTTAGCAAAAAACGAGAAAGAAGGCATTGAATTGAACCGGTACAAAATATGTGCCTATGCGATCTGTAAAAATGAAGAGCAGTTTGTTGACCGCTGGATGGATCATGTTGGTGAGGCTGATACTGTCATTGTAGTAGACACGGGTTCAACTGACCATACCATGGAAAAGTTGCGGCAGCGTGGGGCAACTGTTTACAGCTATGAGATTGATCCTTTCAGATTTGATTACAGCAGGAATTATTGTTTGGAGTATATTCCGGACGATGTGGATATTTGCGTTTCTTCCGATTTGGATGATGTGATTGAGCTTGGCTGGAGAGAAAAACTGGAAAACGCATGGCAGAAAGATACCAATAGAGGATTATACCTGTATAATTGGAGCTATAATGCAGATGGTACTCCTGCCGTTCAATACACGCATCAGCGAATCCATGCGCGGCATAATTTTCACTGGATTTACCCTACCCACGAGATACTGGAATACACCGGGCCCGGTGAGGAAAAGCAGGTTTTCATTAAAGGGCTTGTTTATAATCACTTTCCTGATGTCACGAAAGATCGAAGCTTTAATCTCCCCCTTTTGGAGCTTGCGGTAAAAGAAAATCCGAATGATGTACGCAATCTTCATTATCTTGGAAGAGAGTATATGTTCCAACAGCATTGGGAGAAATGCATTGAAACATTAGAAAAATATCTTGACCCTGATATTTCTTCCTGGGATGAAGAACGCTCTGCCTCTATGCGGTTTATTGCAAGAGCTTACGGAGCATTGGGGAATGCGTATGAGCAGAAAAGGTGGCTGCATAAAGCCATTGCAGAGGCCCCCTTTTTACGTGAACCCTATATAGAACTATCCCAAATTGCATACAATGAAAAAGATTGGCCGGCAGAATATTTTTACACTACGGAAGCTTTAAAGATAAAAAATAAAACATTGAAATACGTTAATGAGGCTTTTGCATGGGACTGCACGCCCGATGATTTATGCTCAATCGCCTGCTATTGGCTGGGTATGTATGAATGTTCGCTTGCCCACGCCAAGGCCGCTCTTGCACTTAATCCCAAAGATCCGCGCTTGATGAGCAATCTGAATCTGATTGAAGAAAAGCTGAAAACCGATACCTGATTCGATGGTTTTTGTTAATTCTTGAAAGTCAGACGCTCTTCAAGCTGTACGCGTGATTTGATGCCAAGCTTCTCGAAAACACTTTTTAAATGAGCTTTGACGGTGTGTTCTGTAATATAGAGCTGTTCGCTGATTTGTGGATTGGAAAGCCCCTTTGCAGCCAGCGCGGCAACCTCTTGCTCCCGTTCGGTAAGGCGAATGGAAGCTTCTGCGAAATACCCCTGCCGAATGGACCTTATTGAGTCGGAATATGGTTCGTACAGCTTATGGCACTGTGCCGCGAATTCGGCGTACCTGCCAAATTCTTCGGATGCTTGCTGATGTTTCGAGCCCCACAACAGAGTCCCTATGTATCTCCCGTTTTCAACGAAAGGCAAATACAGTCCGTCGGGCATGGCAATGTCAAGCGCCTTTTTTAAAGATTCCGCAGCTTTATCCCGGTGCTGAAGCTGTTCATAGGCAGCCGATAGATAAATATGGTGATAGATGAGGGAAAGAAGATTTGGAAAAATGCTTGCCGTTTTGAGGAATAACTCCGACAGGCCAATCAGCTTCAAGTATTCTTTCTGCTCCAAAAGAACCCGCCCGTAAACCATTTGAAGCGAGGGAATAGACGGGAACAGCATTTTTTTATTTGCAAAATCCCCCGTAGAAATCCAGGTGGAAAACTTTTGCGTTTGCCCGAGTTGAGCATAAGCGGCAGTCTCACAAACATCC
>JAQSXM010000046.1 GCA_029256645.1 Sporomusa sp.
ACGATTATAGAGAAAACCCGTGTTGACCTTACAAAATGGTTTTTAGCCATGTATCTTGTTGCTCATGATATTACAAGGCCTATCCGGACGTACGCCTGAAACTGATTGCAGCAGCTGCTCAGCGATGTAAATACCTTTAAGCATAGATAGGTTGCATAGCCCAAACAAACAGGGACCGGCTGAATAGATCAGCCAGTCCCTGTTTACTTGATAACCTTAGAACCAATAGTTGGCGGTAAAGACAGTGGTGGTATCCAAATCATCACTGGTTAACTTCTGGGTCAACCCCCTATTTACGATACTCAGTTTTTGAACAGTTAAATTGAGAGTAATGTTTTTGTCCGGTACAGTCTCAAGCGAGAAGGTCCACCCCTTCACATTGTCGGTGCCGTGTGTAAATACATTATAGGCCTGGGAAGGAGATGCTACCGCCATTTGATCAAAGCCGCCGAGGCTTACGGGAGTGGTACCGCTTTGAACCCGGCGGTAACCGACTAACCAGGCAGTATCGCCGATTTTCTTGGGATTAGTCATAGGCGTATTGCCGAAGAAGGCTTTAGAACTTGGTCCTGAGCCGTTGCTCAGTTGTACCGACCAGCCTTTCGGGCTGCCCGGCATATTTACAGGGTTTTGCAGTGTGCTGCCGATATACTCGCCCAGCAGAGTCATTTTAGACATATCATAAGCAAAGAACAGGTCATAGCCCCGGGAGCTGTCGAACTGCGCACCGTTGTCGGCCATCAGGTCCCCTGTCCCGTCGGTTTTGCTGGTTCCCGGGATGTCCGCCCAGTAATAGCCGACACCAAACCTCAGATCTTTCTGTGGCTTCCAGGTAAACTGCCCCAGTGAAAGGGTGTTCGCCTTGCCGCCAGTAGCCTGCTTGGTGTTGCCGACAAAGCCCATAAAAACGCCGCCTGCAAGTGTATCGTTAAGCCAGATACCGTCTACTGAAGCCGATTTCGAGATCATGTTATGGCCTGCAGCAAACGAGTCCCGTCCAATCTTGACCGAGTCAAAACCCAGTATATTGGCGCCCTTCATATTAAAGACATCGATATTGGCTACTGAGCCGACATTCCCATCCGAATTGCCGAACCGGTTGCTCCACGGCGAGGCAATGCGGGCAGTTGCTGTCCAGTTATCATTGAGTTGTCCGGAGAATCTGATCCGCCCCCGCCAATCAAAGTTGTCAGCAGATCCTAGTTTTGATGATCCGGGAGTCTTGGGAGCATTAACATGATACCGGAAGCGCATGTCGCCACCACTCACCCAGCTATTGGTCTTTGTTTCAACTTTAGCCATACGTATCCCCATTTTATTCAACTCGGTGGCAAACTCAATCGACAGCTTATCAATGAGCTTCTTTTGCCCGGCATCAGCCACCTCGTATTTTTCGATGGCCCGTGCGACCAGAAACGAGACCTCATAACGGCTCATGGCTTTATCGCCCCGGAAAGTGCCGTCGCTATACCCCTCGATCAAATTAGCCTTGGCCAATTTGATCACCGCATCGTAGGCCCAGTGATCTGCCGGCATATCGACAAACGCAGCTGCAAAACCGGTTGCCGTAAAAGCAAACATCAATAGTACTGCAAACATCCAAATCAATAATTTTCTCATCATCATTCCTCCACATGAATATGCGCTGATAGCGGTACTCAAACTCACCTGTTATTCCTACAACGCCTTTTTATTAATCTTGCCATTATCCAGCCGGGGCAGTTCGTCCACCAGAATGACTTTGTCGGGAACCTTATATTTGGCGATTTTATCTTTGGCATATTCGCGCAGTGTTGCGGCCGTTTCGGCACTGCTGTCCAGCAATTGAATCCAGGCACAGGTCTGCTCTCCCAGGGTGTCGTGTGAGATTCCCTGAACACACACGTCGATAACCTCCGGATTATGGCGGTATATCTCTTCAACCTCAGCCGGATAAATATTATAGCCGCCGCGAATAATCATCTCTTTCTTCCGTCCCACAATCTTAATATAGCCAGCCGCATCAATGGTTGCCAGATCCCCGGTAAAAAACCAGCCCGCCGCATCGAATGCCTCCTTGGTTTTATCCGGCATATTATAGTAGCCCTTCATAACGCCATAGCCTGTAACAACCAGTTCACCGACTTCTCCCGCCTTGACCGGCTGGCCCTGATCATCAACAACCTTAACCTTAATACCGGCAAACGGCTTGCCCACTGTATTGCTGCGTAATGTAATATCATCGTCAGGGCTTGTCATAGAAACCGACACCGTTTCTGTTGAGCCGTAGGCAACCATGATATTACAGTGAAATTCTGTGTATAATTGCTTTACCAACTCTTCTGAGCAGATAGCTCCGGCAACAATTCCTGTTCGCAAAGAGCTTATATCCTTTTTATACTGCCGGTATTCCTGCAGTTCCCGGACGAACATCGTTGGCACACCATAAAGGACGGTGATTTTTTCCTGTTCAATCAGACTCAGGGCTTCCCGTGAGTCGTGCTTGGTCATCAGGACAATTTTTCCACCAAAAAAAAGGGGGATAAGTATTCCCGTCACAATGCCAAACAGGTGGGAGCAAGGCACTGGCACCAGAAAAGCATCCTCTGCCGCACAGTTCAGGCGATCACCGATATTGACCGCCGCCTGCAACAAATTGTTGAAAGTCAGTTCCACCCCTTTTGGGTGTCCCGTAGTTCCTGACGTGAACATAATCGCAAACACATCTTCACAGGGATCAATCTTAACCTCCCCGTTGCAGCAATCCTTGCCAAGCTTAATTAAATCGGCCAAAGACAAATAGCCTTTCTCGCTAAAGCGGACGGTAAAAACTGCACAAGAATATTTGTCGGTATGCAACCAGGCCAAATCAGCCTTACCGGCGACAAAAACTGCTTTAGCCTGACTACTTGCCAACCGTTCCCGCTTTTCGTTTTCCGTCAAAATACTATTACAGGGCACGAGGATGGCTCCCACTTTGGCAATGGCAAAAAACAAGGTGATAAACTCATGCCAATTAGGCAATACCACAAAAACCTTATCCCCTTTGGCAATGTGTGCTTTGGTCAAAGCCGCTGCAAGCTGCCGGCTTTCTTCTGTTAGTTCATGGTATGACATCCGCCGGCATCCGTCAAAAATGGCCTCACGCTCCGGAGTATTTTCCGCCCAGTAATCGGGAAGCCGCTGAAAACTGCGGCGACTTATCCCCATCTGAACTCGACCCCCATAGTCCCCTGGGGATACTCCCATTTTTCCAGTATCGTTTTACCGCACAGCACCCGGCATGTTCCACATTCGACGCAGCCTGCGTAATCAAAATGAACATCGCCTTTTTCGTCAATTTGATATAGGCCGGCAGGGCAAGCCAGCACTAGCTTTTTAAATTCCAGCAAATCAAGCTTGCCTTGCTTCAAAACAATGTGAGCATATTCTTCATCAACATAAAATTTATTCAGGCTAAGTTTCTGATCTACATTTACAGGGTTCACACCGACCGCGCTCCTTTCCAGCCGTCAATAGCAAGATTGGCCAGGCCGACTTTTTTCACATGTCTCAGCATTTTTTTCATAATCGGCTCTGCCGGCTGGCCGTTGACTACAAACAGGTCTGCCAGCATATCGGCCGCCAGCTGGGGATATCTATTAAAAATGCGCGGTGTTGTCTCAAGAAAGTGAGGAAAGTTCTTATAATGCTTCAAATCCTTCATGACACAGCTATTGTCAAGAAAAGATTGATAACACGTTAGCGAAGCCTCACTGTAATCCTGCGCTTGCTTAGCTGCCAGCACCGCTTTAGCCGCACACTCGGCTGAGACTACGGCAAAGTCCATCCCCCGTACGGCATACCCAAGATTGAGGCAAAAGCCGGCCGCATCGCCGACCACCAGTACGCCGTCACCGACTATCCTGGGCACCATAGCCAGTCCTCCTTCGGGAACCATATGACCGGAGTACTCGATAAGCTCCCCGCCTGTGAGCAGCGGCGCAAGCACCGGATGCTGCTTAAAATCCTCCAGCAGTTGCGGTACTGACTTGGTGCCATTCACCAAATCACTGAGCGTGCAGACGATTCCTAAAGAAATGCTCTCTTTATTCGTATAGAGAAAACCGCCACCGGATCTTCCCCCGGAGGGAGTTCCCGCGAACAGCCAGGCTGTCCCTTCATTCTCACGACAACCAAACCGGTCCTCAATCACCCTTGCAGGCAAGCCAATGACCTCCTTTACCCCAACCGAAACCTGGTGTGGTTTCAGCTCCTCACAGAAGCCAATCTTCTGGGCAAGAAGAGAATTGACGCCATCAGCTAAAATTGTAATATCAGCTTCCAGCTCATCATTGCCGGCGATAACACCGCACACCTTTCCTTCCCGGACAAGTAAATCATCGATACGGATCCCGGCTACCAGCTGTACGCCGGCTTCTTCCGCCTTTTCCGCCAGCCACTGGTCAAAGACGCCCCGCAGCACAGAATACGAATCACTGCCAGGCAGCCCTAACATTTCTGAGTAAAAATCCAGGGTTACATTGCTTTCTGCCGTCATAAGGCTGATCTTCTCCCGGGTAATCTTCCTCTCCAGCGGGGCTTCCTGGACGAAGTTCGGGAAAATTCTTCCCAAGCCATAACTATAAATGCGGCCCCCGGTCATATTCTTACTGCCGGCGTAATTGCCCCGCTCCACCAGCATCACCGCCAGGCCTTCCCTGGCCAACAGGTAGCCGGCAACAGTACCTGCAATTCCGCCGCCAACAATTATTACGTCAAATCTGTCATCAGACATCATTCAGCCCTCTTTCGGATTACTTTTAAGGCTAAAGCGAAAAACTGTTTCTCAGTTTTTTCGCTTTGTCCTTACGCCTTATAGTTAAGGCTATTTCAGCTTATTGATCATTGCAGGAACGACCTTATAGAGATCACCGACGATACCATAATCGGCTTGTTTAAAGATTGGAGCATTTTTATCTTTGTTAATCGCAATAACCACTTTCGACCGGTTTACGCCAACCGTATGCTGCACCTGACCGGAAATACCAAGCGCTATATAGACTTCCGGAGCCAGCATTAAGCCTGATACGCCAACATAAGTCTCCTTGGGCATCCACCGTTCGGCTTCGGCAATAGGGCGGGTGCAGCCAACCTCTCCCCCGATCGCATCTGCGAGCTGGCGAATCATTGCCAAATCTTCTTCTTTAACAATACCCCGGCCAACGCCGACAACCCGCTTAGCGCTGGGCAAATCAACGCAAACCTTAGGCTTTTGTTCTTTACTGATCGTTTTTATTCTGACGCCGGGTTCAACAAATGCAAGGGTTTCGACTACGCCTTGGTTTGTTGCCCCTGAACAACTTTCCAATACACCGGAACCTACCATAGCAATCGCGGTGGCTGCGGCAGCTTTCTCTTTCCGTACTGCGACGCCGCCATATACCAGCCGGCTGGCTTCCATGCCTGGAGTAAACTCCATGACATCGGTTATAACGCTTGCGCCTATAATCGCTGCTACACGTCCGGCAATTACTTTGCACCGTTTGGTAGACTCAACCAGCAACAGATCAGGGGTCTCTTTTTGCAAAAGCGCGGCAATAGTATCGGTATAATCCTCCACCATAACCCCATTCTGCGGCGGAATAAGCCATATCTTATCTACCGCTATTCCGGGTTTATCCTCTGTCCCGATCACAATGGCTTCAACCCGCTCTCCCAGCTTACGCGCGCCGCTGCATAATTCAGCAAGAGCATTATCTCTTTCAGCAAATACGAATATTTTCATCTCTAGCGCCCACCTTTATTTCAATTCCTCAGAGATTTTTTGAATAAACTGTGCGATTGCCTCATCCGAATCGCCCTCGATGATCTCCTGTTTCCGCTCCACCTGTTTTGGTGCCTTGGTTTCCAGAACCTCAATGGTATTCGCCTGCCTGGCAGTATTAATATCGCTGGCCTGCCAAACTACCGAAGTTTTTTTGCCTGCATCCAGAATTTGCTTGAGACTGGGGATTCTGGGCAGATTAATGTCCGAAGTAACAGATAGTACTGCCGGCAAGCTGACTTCCAGGGTTTCCACTTCGTTTTCCAATGCCCGCTGGACAATCATTTTGCCGTTCTCCACGGTAATTTTCGTGACACTATTGATTGTCGGCAGTTTAAGCAACTGACCGACCTGGATGCCAACCTGCTGAGCGTAAAGATCAGCAGACCCCTCGCCACAGAGAACAAGGTCATACTCGCCAACTTTTTCAATGGCCGCCTTTAAAGCGCAGGCTGTTTGATGAGTATCCATGCCGGCGAAGCTTTCATCTGCCACCAGATACAAGCTGTCCGCACCGCGCGATAAAACATTCTTTTTCAGCTTGGTGTCATTAATACTGGCACCACCCACACTCAATGCCACCAGGGTTCCCCCATGGGCTTCCTTCAGTTGAGCACCAGCCTCAACACCGTTCAGATCGTAATTGCTGATTGTCAGCTTGGCTCTCTCAAAAGCTAGATCACCATTAGGCTTTATCATAATATCCTGTTCTTCTGGCACAACTTTGAAGCAAGTTATAATGTTCATAATTTCACCCCGAAAAGATTATTAGCCATTATTTCACGTATTTTTTGAGGAGCTCACGCCCGGCGATGTGTACCATAATCTGCTCAGTACCGCCGGCGAATTCCCACCCACGCGCATCCTGCCATGCTCTGGATACCCTGGTTTCTGTGGTATAGCCGATACCGCCGAGGATTTGCATTGCATCTGAGCAAACCTGTGTCGCCGTCTTGCAGACATAGCGTTTGCATAATGCCGAATCCAGTCTGATTGATATGCCATTATCATGTTTCCAGGCTGTTTCATAAATCATGTTCCGCATATTTTTGATTCTGATTTCCATATCGCTTAATAGCTCCTGGATCATTTGGAACTTGCCGATCGGTTGACCGAATTGGGCTCGCTGGCTGGCATAGGCTGCTGCATCGTCCATAGCTGCCTGGGCCAGCCCTAACGAAAAGACGCAGATCAAAATCCGTTCCACCTCAAAATTTTTCATCAGTTGAAGAAACCCTTTGCCCTGTATGCCGACAAGGGCGCTTTCGTCGGTTTCCACATTGTCCAGATACATCTCCGAAAACTTGATCGGTTTCTGACCGATTTTATGGAGCGGGGCGAATTTAATCCCGGGAGAATCAGACGGGATCAGCCACATTGACATATTCTTATTCGTGACCTCCGGAGATTCGTCTTTCGCCACAATCAGGGAATAGGGTGCCGTGCCACCGTGGGTTACAAAAGTTTTCGTGCCACTTATATAAACCTTGCCGTTCTTGCGGACAGCCGTTGTCGTCATGGCACTATTGTCCGAGCCGGACTGAGGTTCGGAAATAGCAAGCAAAAAGGAGGCTTCGCCCGTATTTGTATAAGTGTCAACCGTCAGCCTGATTTGTTCCGGCGTACCGAATTCCACGATATCGAATAAGTTGAGCACGTTGGACAGGAAGGGGAACGAAGCGGCAGTAAGCCGGGTCAGTTCTTCAGCAACCATAAAAATCGTGGTGATATCCGCCGGTGTGCCGCCATACTCTTCGGGGATACCCATAAGTCCGAAGCCGGCGTCCAGAAAAGCCCGGGAAAACTTCGGATCAATTGTGCCTTGTTCATACCAATTTTTGATATTGTCTTCAGTCACTTCTCTGGCTACCATCTCGCGCAGGCTGTCTAACAACAACTCTTGTTCATCAGTCTTATTAAAATCCATGTTCATACCTCCAAAATTACTAGTTATTCTCACCTAATTTAGGATAGGGTGCAGTACAAGATAAAAAGGACTTTCCCGGCGTATAGTGGCTGGCAACATAGTTAAGCCCCCACTTATGCTCGATGAAACCTCTCTCTTTTACATAAGAATGGGCGGCCAGCTCACTTGTTTCTAAAACAGGCGCCATGCAGCAATCTACTTTTGTGGAAAACTCCGACCATTCCTGGAAAGTCCGGCTTTTGAATACATTCACTAATTGTGCATAAAAGGGATTGCCGGTCTCCGGTTTTGTCCGATGCCCCGGTATCAGATCCTCCCGGTTAACTGACTTACAGAAATTAACCCAGAATTTCTCCTCAATGGCTCCTAAAGTTACATAACGGTTGTCCTTGGTCGCATAGATGTTATAGGCAATACCATGTTCATTGATTCCATGTTCTTCCCCGGTTGCCGAGTGGTGGCTGACATGCAGTCCCATTAGCGAAAGCACACTATCGGTTAAAGCAACATCAAGATAGGTGCCCTTTCCTGTTCGCTCCCTGTACACCAGCCCGGCCAAAATAGCTTCACTGGCCACAATACCCCCAATCAGATCAGCCAAAGCAATATTGGGCTTGATCGGTTTTCCAGTGTCATCGGTCAGTTGGGCCAGAACACCGCTAAGCGCCATGTAATTTAAATCATGGCCGGCCAGGCGGGAAAACGAGGTGTTTTGTCCATAGCCGGATAAAGAACAGTATACCAATGCAGGATTTATTTCTGACAGGCTTGCAAAGTCAATACCCAGCCTTGCGGGAACGCCGGGACGAAAACTTTCGATAACCACATCGGCCTCTCTGACCAGTTCTAAAACGTGCCGGCGCTGTTTTTCGTCCTTTAGGTCATACGCCTTGCTCTGTTTGCCCCGGCTTTGTGACCGGAAGACACACCCTTCTTCGCCATGTATGGTATCCATAAATCTGGCCGGGTCCCCTGTGGGTTCTTCGATCTTGATCACTTCTGCGCCGCGGTCGGCCAGACGCAATGTAGCCACCGGCCCCGGGAAATAGCGGGTAAAATCGATAATTTTTATTCCTGAAAGCAATTCGACTCCCCCACTCTAAGCTGTATGTTCAAGTTTTTTGCCTAATTGCAGCGCAATAGAACCAGCCACAAAGGCTATGGCTGCAATCCCCATAGCCGCGCCGAAAGACATGGTATAGGACTTAGTCGCATCAAGAAAAAAGCCCCAGGCCGATGAACCGATAGCCGAACTCAACGAAGCCGCCATGGCGATATTAGCGTAAATCTGGCTGTAATCCCGGTTGCCGAAGATTTTTTTCATTGTCAGCGGGGTCTGCACCGAAACACCGGCATAGGAGATACCATACAGGAAGCCGCCAGCCAGCACGACCCAGGTACCCACCTGCGCCAGGAAAACCATCAGCCCCAGGCCAACAAACCCGGCGCCCATGGCGACGCTCAGTCCGCCAAAAACACTCTTGTCATTGATAGCGCCAAGCAAAACCTTGCCGATCATGTTGCCAAACATACTGGCTGAAGCAACGGTTGCGCCCAGTGTGATCGACATCCCCAGCGAGGTCGCATACGAAGGCAGATAGAAGTTGATATTGGTATTGAAGGCCACCAGGAAAGAAAATATAAGGCTTAAATAAAATGCACCGCTTGTAAGTGCCGCCCCATAAGTAACGCCCGCAACCTGGGCAGAAGCTCCGCCTTGCGCTGCTTCGCCCGTATCCCCATAGGGTTTTAGCCCCTTGTCGGCGGGGTGGCTTCTCATAAGCAGCGCAAAAGGGAGCGCGATCACCAGCGTAAGCACCGCGAAGCTCAGATAACCGGCCCGCCAGCCGTAATTCGCGATCATATAGCCGCCGAACGGATTAAACAGTACGCCGCCAATGCCGGTGAAGGCCGAACACAAGCCCATGAAAAAGCCAACCCGCGTTTTGAACCAGCGGTTGATCATGGTTGGCACCATCAGATAGAGCAGAAATGCCATGGCAACACCGAGAAAAGCGCCAGCCACATAAAACTGATAGACCGAAGTAAAGGTTGACATTGCCGCAAATGCGGCAGCAACAATAATAACGTTAACCGCTAAAATTTTAGGGGCCGCGTATTTGGCGAAAATTTTCCCGGCAACAAGTAACGTAAGCGTCGCCGCCACCATTGCAACCGACAGGTAAATAGCGAACGCTCCTTTGCCGACCCCCAGGGCCTGGCTGACCGGGTTGAAAAAGATGCCTGCACAACTAAAGGTAAAGGTTACCGGTGCAATGGATATTGCACAACAAGCAGCGACAATCATATAAGCATAATGAAAACCGCCAGTATTCTGATTTGTGCGCATACTGAGATTTGTACTCATTCCTACTTCCCCCTCAAAATCAATAAGACCATGGCCCAACCCACTCTTAGAAAACTGTTCCTCGCCCAGCAAGACCAGTTTTCTAAAAGTGATAGGAAATTTCCACCGGCAGTAGCCTGCCGTGCTGCAAAAGCTAGCAGGTCAAATCCTGCTTAAGGATCTTCCTGGCATATAATTCTTTAATCTGCTCTGGTGTATAGCCCAGGTCGCTGAGAACATCCTCATTATCCTCGCCATAATGGGGGGCTGCCCGCCATACTTTGCCGGGGTTATTCTTTAGTCGCGGCGCGATCGCCGGGCCTTTGACCTTCTTGCCCTCAATCCCGTCCCACTCAGTGATAACGCCGCGGGCCACAAAGTGAGGGTGTGTTTTCATCATCTCGTAGGTGATAATAGCGCTCGAAACAACCCCCGCATCATTGAGCTCTTTTTCTGCTTGTGCCACTGTCCGGGCGGCACAAAACTCAGCCATTTTCTCGACTACTTTATCCCCTGCCGGTGTGTTCCGCCATACAGCATATTTATCTGACGGGAACTCCTCTGAGCCAAACTCCAGTCCCAGCAGCGGCAGGCCACCTTTCATCGTATTGGTGCTGAGAAAGAAAACATAAATATAGCCATCTTGGCACTTAAAAGGTTCACACGCAGCAAAAGTCGGATTTTTTGATCCGGCGCGCTTTCTTTCGATGCCATAGCTCAGCCAGTCAGTGGGGAACCCGGCCTGAATCATCAGCAACGCTTCGAATTGCGCGCAATCGATACTTTCACCCTTGCCGGTCTTCTGTGCGTTGATATATGCCGCCAGGCATGTCCAGGACGCCACCATTGCGGCAATGTAATCCCCCATAAAGGCTGGCGCCGGTGCCGGCAGTCCGGGCTCAGGCTCGCCATTGACATGCATAAAGCCGCTGAAGGCCTGCCCGATCGCATCATAAGACCCGCGTTTTAAATAATCGGGATCACCGGTCAAACCATAACCCGTAACATGGCAAATGACCAGTTTAGGGTTAATCTCCAGCAAGACTTCATCACTGAGACCGCGTTTGTCCCAGGTACCGGCTTTTGAATTTTCAATGAAAATGTCTGACTCCTTGATCAGTTTCTTGAAGATTTCTTTGCCTTCAGGATTGACCATGTCAAGCACAATAGCCCGTTGGTTGCGGCGTTCCCTGTTGACAAACGACAATGTGTCTGTTGTCCGGAACTGATCTTTCACTACAGGGCTTTCGACATAGATAACGTCCGCCCCGAAATCGGCCATCATGGCTGCTGCGTACGGCCCGGCAACACTCAACCCCGCGCTGAGCACCTTTACTCCTGACAGCGGACCGAATTGAGGAACATCTGATCTCTTCATACTGGCTCCACTTCCCTCTTAATAAATTTTTCTTTCGCACTCTATATACGCAACTTTTATGCCAATCGTTGAACCCAGATTTCCCGCGGCTTTTTTCTCCCCAGTGTCCAAAGTTGTTTAACGAGTGTCTGGATTTGTTGGTGAAAGCACTACATCTTTTATCTGAATTTCAAAAAGAAAAGCCGCAAAGAACTCACGTTCTTTGCGACCCTTGATTGCTAACGTCCGTATATTTACCCGCTGTCAGCGGCTAGTCCAGCTTATACTCTCTGATCTTTTTATATAAAGTGCTGCGGGAAACGTTTAATTCTTCTGCGACTTGCGACTTATTGCCATTATATTTGATAAGTGTACTCAGAATTTTTTTCCGTTCTTCCTTCCAAAAATCCGTTTCGCTGTTTGTGGACTGTTTTGCTTTACCAACTTCGTCACTATCAAGCTGATCAAAAATGTCTCCGGGGAGATCTTCCAGTTTTAAAGTGCTTCCTTCCACATTATTTACGGCGCATTCCACGGCATTTCTGAATTCCCGCAAATTTCCCGGCCAGGCACATCTCACTAAATAGGATAGCGCCTTTGGTGAAACCTGTTGCACGTTTTTATCCAACACTTCATTAAAGTAGTCAATGAAATAATCCAGCATCAGGGGAATATCGGTAACCCGGTCTCTTAACGGCGGCAGATGAAGGTGAATAACATTGATCCGGTAATACAAATCTAAGCGAAACGCTCCTTCATTGACCATCTTGCGCAGATCTCTATTGGTAGCACATATCAGGCGCACATCAACAGGTGTGGTGATATTGCTGCCAATTCTGGTAACCGTTCGCTCCTCCAGCACCCTCAGCAGCATGGTCTGGGCATACATCGGCAATTCGCCAATCTCATCAAGGAACAGCGTTCCTTGATGAGCATATTCAAACTTGCCCATCGAGCCTCCTTTGCGGGCGCCGGTAAAAGCGCCCTCAACATGGCCGAATAGTTCGCTCGCGATCAGCTCTGACGGGATAGCCGCGCAGTTAAGCGCCACAAAAGGGTTGTCTCTGCGGATGCTTTTGTTGTGTATGGCTTGCGCAAACAACTCTTTCCCGGTACCGCTTTCCCCGGTGATAATCACCGAACTACGACTCTTGGCTATATTTACCGCTCGCTCTTTGACCTGCCTAATGGCGCTTGACTCGCCGATTATATTCTCAAACGTATAATACGCCTGGGAATTAGCAATCTTATTGACAGTCTGCCGGACATTTCCACTGTCGGACAACTTAATACTAAGTCCGGTTATTAAATCATCCTGCTTAATCGGCGTGACATCCATGCGCAGAAACTGCTTTTGCTCAGGGGCTTTTCGCAGAAATATTTCCTCAAACATAATTCTGTGGCCTGTTTCCAGGCAGGTTAAAGCCCGGTCTAACTCCGGAATTATTTCTAAGCAATTAATATTTTTCGACTCATCCAGGCTTACTTTAAACCAAGTGGCGAAGATTTGATTAAAATAGATGACTTTCCCAAACGAATCCAGAAAGAGAAATGCCTCATGCTTATTATGCATAAGCTGTTCGAACAA